>JAKSUT010000034.1 GCA_024408705.1 bacterium
TACCTAAAGTTCTATAAAGTATGAAGAAATATTAACGATTACTTATGTGTGAGAGAGAGCAAGTCTGGTCGGCGGCAAACTCAGTACAAGGATGTATTAAAAAATTGAAAGGAAATCAATTATGGGTATTACAGTAAACACTAACATGCAAGCTTTGAGAATTCAAAGAAATTTAAATGGTTCAACAACAAAAATGAACGCAGCCATGGAACGTATGTCTTCTGGCTTCAAAATTAATAAAGCTAAAGATGATGCAGCAGGATATGCAGTTGCTGCAACTTTAGGAAAAACAATTTCAGGTTCAAATATCGCTAAAGATAACGTATCAATGGGCGATGACCTACTTACAACAACAAGCGGAACTTTAACAGTAGTTCAACAAAACTTACAACGTATCAGAGATTTGACAGAACAAGCAGCTAACGGTACTTATTCAACTCAAGATTTAAAAGGTATCGCATCAGAAGTAAGAGCTCGTCTTGAACAAATTGATGAAATGTCAAGAACAACTACATTCAACGGCAAAAAACTTCTTGATGGTTCATTGACAAAAGGTATTGATTTACAAATCGGTACAGAATCAGGTCAAACAATTAATTTAAGCTCTGATTTATTCGCTACAATCGATACAGCTTCACTTTCTAATTTGTCTAATACAATCACTGCTGGTAATACTCAAGCTATTTCAGGTTTCTTAGATAAAGTCGATAAAGTTGTAGTTGATGTAATCGAAAGATTGACAGACTTAGGTGCAGCATCAAACAGACTAGAAGCAATTTCAGATAGTTTAGTTGTTCAGGTTGATAGTTTGACGTCAGCGTTATCAACTGTTAAAGATGCCGATATAGCGGAAGAATCAGCAAATTATGTTCAACAACAAATTCTTCAATCAGCCTCTGCAACATTGTTAACTCAAGCAAATTCAGCTCCAGAAATTGCTTTACAACTTATCCAAGGCTAGAAAAAGTAGTGTTTACTATCATCAGGTCAAAGAAACTAAGGCTTCCAAGAAATTGGAAGCCTTCTTTTATGCGTAATTTTATTAGTTTTTTTATTGTTTATGTTTTTGAATTTATCCAGTAAAGATAATACTTTTGGACGTTATGTTAAGTATTGTTAACATAGTTTTAACAAAAAAGTCAATTTTTATAGTTAAAAATACTTTATATAAGTACGAAGGTTAAAAGGTAAATTAGGTTATTTAAAAATTTTATTTGGAGGTTTGGTTATGACATCATTAGTTTCTTATTTAGGTGCAAATGCATTAAATTATTCACCTTATCATTCTTATAATTTAGATGATTACAGCAGTTATGGTTCTTATACAAACTTTGGTACAATGAGCAATTATGGTTCTATTTGGAATGGTGCATTTACTTCAAATTCAATAGCTCAAAATGAAGAAATGTATACAATGCAAATGGAAAGCAACTTGAGAATGCAAGAAAAACAAAGAGCATACGCAGCTCAAGCAAACGCTCCAGAAAGATTGTTAAACGCAAAAATCGGTGAACTTCAAGCTGAAATTTTGCAAAACAGACAAGATACAATGATGACAAAATATAATGAAGCAATTGCTCAAGTTAAAGCTATGAATCCTGATATGTCAGATGCAGAAGCAAAAGCATATTTCCAAGAATATTATGCAAATGCAACAGGTTCAAACTTAACTCAAGATATTAAAAACAATGGTAGCAGCGATTTCACAACAGGTTTGAAAAAAGGTTTATTCTTCGGTCTAGGTTCAGTATTCACAAACAAGAAAAGTGCTGACCAAAACGTTAGAGAAATGAATCACCAAGAAACAACAACATCAGAAAAAGCAACTAAAAAAGCAGGCGGTGCATTAAGCGGTACAGCATCAGGCGCAGCAGTTGGTGCAGCAGCAGGTTCATTCATTTGCCCTGGTATCGGTACAGCAATCGGTGCAGCAGTTGGTGCAGTTGGTGGTTTAATCTCAGGTTTATTCGTAGCATAATAAACAACCTAAACCAAATAACAAATAATTTACAAATAACCAAATATCATAAAAGCCTCTTTCAAGAGGCTTTTTTATTTGTTAAATATCTTTATTTTCGTTTGTGTTTGATAAATTGTTTATATCATTTTGTTCGTTATTAGTTTCGTTGCAATTTATTATTTTGTTCATTTCGTGCATTTTTATTTTTGATAAAACATCGTCTAATTCATCATCTGTAAGTTCTGTCGGTGTTTTAAATGATACTAACAATTTGCGTTTTCCAAAGATTATCCAAGAAAGTAAAATTATTGCCCATAATAAAAGTCCTGCCCAAAAAGTTATATGAGCAACTGAGGAAATTTTGTCTGCAAGTGCATTCCATAAAAACATGCACATAAACGCAGGCTAAATAATAAAGCCTGCAAACAAGCAACTTGCTATAAATAAAGCAAGAATAAGTCCTCTAAAACCATTTATTTGAATAACTTTCATATTCTTTTTCATTTCTATTCTGTCCTTTTTAGCATGTCTAAAAATTCTTCTTCACTTAATATTATAACACCTAAATTTTGAGCTTTCGTCAATTTTGAACCAGCACTTTCGCCAGCTATTACAAATGAAGTGTTTTTACTTACTGAAGAAGATGTTTTACCACCTAACATTTTGATTTTTTCAGAGGCTTCATCTCTTGTAAAGTTTTTTAGTGTTCCTGTTAGAACAAAAGTTTTGTTGGCGAAAATATCTGATTTAACAATGACTTCGTCGCTTTGTGGAATAACTCCGCAAGAGGCTAAATCTGATAATAATTCTAATGATGTTTTGCTGTGGAAAAATTCATAAACACTTTCTGCAATTTTTTCTCCGACACCTTCAATAGCTGAAATTTCTTCGATTTGAGCTGAATAAATTTTGTCTAAAGACATAAAGTGCCCTGAAATTAATTGCGCTGTTTCTTTTCCAACATGTTTTATTGATAATGCTGTTAAAAATCTGTTTAATGGTCTGTTTTTTGAGTCTTGAATTGAATTATAAATGTTTGAAGCCGATTTTTCTTTGATTAAATCAAGTTTCATAAAATCATCTTGTGATAATTTGTACAAATCAGCAGGTGATTTAAGCATCTTTCTATCAAATAGTTGTTCAATCAAAGATGGTCCTACAAAATCTATGTCCATTGCTTCTTTAGATACCCAATATTCTATTTTTGCTCTGATTTGTTCCGGACAAGCAAGACTGTTTGGGCAATATAGATTAACTTCGCTTTCTCTTGTTTCAAGTGGAGTGTCGCAGCAAGGACAAGCTTTTGGAGGCTCGTATGGAGTGAATCCATTTTCTCTTTTTTCCATATTAACCTTGATAACTTTTGGGATAATTTCTGCTGCTTTTTTTATCAAAACAGTATCGCCAATTCTTACGTCAAGTCTTTTTATTTCGTCAAAATTGTGCAAACTTGCTCTTGAAACTGTGCTTCCTGCAAGTTGAACAGGCTCTAAAACCGCAACCGGTGTAACTGCACCTGTTTTTCCTACTCCAAGTTCAATATCTAAAAGCTTTGTGTTTACTTCTTCCGGTGGAAATTTGAATGCAGTTGCCCATTTTGGCGCTCTTGCCGTAAAACCTAATTCGTTTTGTAATGCAAAATCGTTTACTTTTATAACTACACCATCGGTTGCATAATTTAGTTCAAAACGTTTAAATTCCCAGTTTTTACAATATTCAATAGCACCTTTTATGTTAGAAACTTTTTTAATGTTTGGATTAACTTTGAAACCAAGTTCTTTTAATCTTAAAATCGAGTCGTAATGGCTTTTTATGTCATTGTCGTTGTCTTGAAATAGTGCTGTATAACAAAACATTGATAAATCTCTTTTTGCAGTAATAGAGCTATCAAGTTGTCTTAGTGAGCCACTTGCTGCATTTCTTGGATTAGCAAATATTTTTTCTCCGTTTTTAAGGTTTTCTTCGTTAAGTTTTTCAAATGAAGTTTTTGGCATGTAAATTTCGCCACGAACTTCAATGTTTGTTTTTTCGTCATTAAATACTTTTAAAGGTATTGCTTTTATAGTTTTTAAGTTTGCAGTGATATTTTCTCCGACAACGCCATCGCCTCTGGTTACTCCACGAACAAAAAGTCCGTTTTCGTAAGTTAGTGCGATTGCAAGTCCGTCAATTTTAAGTTCGCAAACAAGTTCTGGGCTTTTTCCAAGTTCTTTTTCAACTCTTTCATACCATTTTTCAAGTTCTTCGTAGTTATTTGAGTTGTCTAAACTGTAAAGTCTGATTTTGTGTTTAAAAGGCTCAAATTTTGTACCTATTGCACCGACACGTTGGGTTGGACTATCCGGTGAAATTAGAGATGGATTTTCGTCTTCTAATTTTTTTAGTTCACGATACATCTCATCATATTCAAAGTCTGATAATGACGGATTTTCTTCGACATAATATAAATAACTATGGCGATTCAACTCTTTTACTAAAGTGTCAATTCTTTCTTTTGTATCCATATACCCTACATACACATTAAAAGTTCTCTAACAACTTTTGAAGCTATTGCTGTTGATACTCCTGAATTATCATAGTGTGGAGAAAGTTCTACAACATCAGCACCTACAATGTTAAAGTCTTCTAAGTTTTTAAACCATTCCATCAAGTCGTTAAATGTAAAACCTCCACCTTCAGGAGTTCCTGTTCCTGACATCAATGAAGGATCTAATACATCTAAATCTACTGTTATATATACATTTTTATTTTTAAATCTAGATAATTGTTCAGGGAAAACTAATTTTGTTTTATATTTTTTCATAATATCAAATTCTTCTTTCATTCCTGAACGAATACCGATTTGTTTTATGTTATCAAATCCGATAATTTCTCCGATGTGATACATCACGGCAGAGTGTGACATTTCTTCGCCTAAATATTTTTTTCTTAAATCTGTGTGTGCATCAAATTGAATAACTACTAAATCTTTTGGATAGAATTTACTTAATGCTTTTATAACAGGAAGTGTAACTAAATGTTCTCCACCTATTCCGAAAACTTTTTTTCCGTCTTTATAGATTTCTTCTACGTTTTTTTCTATCAAATTAAGTGATGCTTGAGTGTTTCCTAAAGGAAATTCTAAATCTCCGGCATCGTGAAAATTTACATCTTCTAAATCTTTGTCAAAAAGTGGAGAATAAGTTTCAAGTCCCCAACTTGCAAGTCTTATAAGCTCAGGTGCAAATCTTGAACCAGAACGGTAAGAAACAGTTCCGTCAAAAGGCATACCAAGCATAACTACATCACTTTCTTGATAATCTGGGTTTTGTCCCATCCAATTTCTGTCTAAAAAAGGTCCATGTAGCATATTTATTCTTCCTCTTCGGTTTTGTTTACAACTTCTATTGAATCATCAAAAGATTCTTTTAGTGTTGTTTCAACAAAATTTTTCAATGTTAATATTGAATTTTTGCATTTTGAACAACATCCTTTTAGTCTTACGTAAACTTTTTCGCCGTCATAATCAATAAATTCAATATCTCCGCCATCTTTTCTAAGTTCTGGTGCAATTTGGGTTTCTATAATTTTATTGATTTTAATGACTTTTTGAGTGTATGTAAGTTCTTTCTTTTCTTCAACTTTTGTACTGCTTCCCAAAATTTCATTAATTATGTTTTGAATTTGGTTTTTACAATGTCCGCAAGCACCAGCGGCTTTTGTATAATTTGTTACTTCTTCAATAGTTTTCAAATTGTTGATTTTTACGGCTTCAATAATTTGATTTTCAGTAACATCAAAGCATTTGCAAATAACTTTTTCTGCTGTTTGCAATTCTTCTTCTTTAAATATCTTTTTCAATGCATCTTCTAATGCTTCGTGTCCCATTACAGAACAGTGCATTTTTTCAGGTGGCAAACCACCAAGAGCATCAACGATATCTTTGTTTGTTATTTTTTTAACTTCTTCCAAAGTTTTTCCAATAATCATTTCTGTAAGAATACTTGAGCTTGCAACGGCAGAACCGCAACCAAAAGTTTGAAATTTTGCATCTGTAACGACTCCGTCTTTGATTTTTAAATATAATTTTAAAGCGTCGCCACAAGTGATTGAACCAGCTTCGCCAATAGCATCAGCGTCATCAATTTTCCCAACATTTTTTGGATTTCTATATAATTCCATTACTTTTTCTGAGTAATCCCACATATTCTTTACCTCTATAAATATTCTTAATTACATTTTATATCAAAAAAATGTAAACTCATAAAATTTTAATTTTTTATTTACTTTTTAATTCCTTTTTTCTGTCTGTGATATAATTCAATTAGGAAAAGACATAAAAAAGGGATTAGAAAAATGCAAGTATCATTAAATTGGTTAAACGAATTTGTAGATTTGTCAGATATAGATGAAAATCAAGTAGTACACGAACTTACTGTTAGTGGTTTAGAAGTTGAAGGTGTTGAACATGTAAAACCTCAATTTACAAATATTGTTACTGCAAAAATTGTAAAAATTGACCAACATCCAAACGCAGATAAACTTCATCTTGTTACTGTTGATTTAGGAAACGAACAAAAAACAGTTGTTTGTGGTGCTCAAAATATTGAAGAAGGACAAGTTATTCCTTATGCTTCTATCGGTTCAAAAGTTCTTGATAGAAAAACTGGTGAAACTTTTACTCTTACACCATGTGAAATAAGAGGTGTTCTTTCTCAAGGTATGTTATGTTCAGCTGATGAATTGGGACTTGCTGATAGAAATTATCAAGAAGAAAATGGTATTCTTATTTTAAATAGAATTGTTAAAAATCCAGAATTAGGAAAACCATTAGAAGATATTTTAGGGCTTGAAGAAGATACAATTTTAGATGTTGCACCTACTGCAAACAGAGGTGACCAAATGTCTGTTATCGGTATTGCTAGAGAACTTTGTTCTATATTTAATAAAAAATTAAATTTCTCTCCAATTGTTTCAACAAATGATTTATCAACAGATGCATTTAAAGTTGAAATTAAAGATTATGACGTTTGTAAATATTATTCTTTAGGTCTTTTAAAAGATATTAAAATAAAACCATCTCCAACTTGGATGCAAAAAAGATTAATCTCTTCTGGTATTCGTGCAATTAATAACGTAGTTGATATTACGAACTATGTTTTATTGGAATATGGTATTCCTCTTCACGCATTTGATAGAGATAAACTTAACGGATATCTTTGTGTAAGACGTGCAAACGAAGGTGAAAGCATTGTTACACTTGATGGTGTTGAAAGAAAACTTACAAATGATAGCGTTCTTATTGCAACTCAAGAAGAAGGTGTTTGTCTTGCAGGTGTATTTGGTGGACAAAACTCAGAAGTTGATGAAAATACAACTTCAATCGCTTTAGAAGCAGCTTATTTTGTACCATCTTCAAATAGAAAATCAGCTCGTTCAGTTGGTTATCGTTCAGATGCTTGTGCAAGATTTGAAAGAGGTGTTGATATTTGTGCAGTTAAACCTGCATTGATGAGAGCTATGCAATTAATGGTTGAACTTGCTGATGCAAAAACAGAAGGTGTTTGTGAAGCAGGTAAAAATGAATTAGAACCAATTGAAATTACACTTCGTTTCTCTCAATTAAACAAACTTTTAGGTTGCACGATTGAGGGTGATAAAGTTGTTAATATATTAGAAAAATTAGGTTTTAAACTTTTAGGTAAAAATGATATGGCTGCAAAATTTGAAGTTCCTTCATTTAGAGCAGTTGATGTTACTAGAGAAGTTGATTTGATTGAAGAAGTTGCAAGAATCAATGGTTTTGACAAAATTGCACCTACAATTCCAACAAAAAATGAAGCGGCTACAATTTCTCATGAAGAAAAAGTTTTGGCAAAAGTTCACAAAACAATGCTTTCTTCAGGTTTAAATGAAATTATCACAGCTTCATTAATTGGAAAACCTTTATTAAAACAATTCTCATTATCATTTGATGAAGAAAAAGCAGTTAGTGTCTTAAATCCTGCAAGTGAAGAATATACAACTTTAAGACAAACTTTAACTGCAAATATTTTATCTTGTATGAAAAATAACTATGATAACGGTCAAAAAACTTTCTGGGCTTATGAAGTTGGTAAAACTTATTTTAAAGAAGCAGATGCAACTGAAAAGCAAACAGGTGTTAAAGAAACTTTGATGTTATCAGGTATAATAACTGGAAATGTTGAAAATTCTCAATGGCAAGCAAAATTAGATGTTGATTTTTATACATTAAAAGGTTTGTTAGAAAAATTGTTTGAAGAACTTGGACTTTCAAACAGAGTAGTTTATAAACAAGTTGAAAGTTCTTCTCTACTTCACCCATACAGAAGCGCAAAAGCATTTCTTTTAGGTAAACAACTTACAGAAATCGGTACTTTCGGTCAATTACATCCGATTATAAAAGATAAAATGAAAATTAATCAAGAAGCATATATCTTTGAAATGAATTTATCTGAAATTATTAATGCAGTACATGAATCAACTGTTAAATTCAAAAAACTTCCTCAATATCCAGAAGTACAAAGAGATTTAGCATTTGTTGTTCCTGAAGATATTACTTGTGAACAAATACAAAAAGTAATTAAAAAAGCTGTAAAAAATAATTTATTCAAAGATTGTGAAGTGTTTGACTTGTATCAAGGAGAACATATTGAAGAAGGCTTTAAAAGTATAGCATTTAGAGTTAAAATGCAAGATAAGGAAACTACTCTTACAGATGAAATAGTAGATTCTCAAATGAAATCTGTTCAAGAACAATTAGAAAAATCATTTGACGGTATAAAATTAAGAAGCTAACAGTAAATAAAAGGGTGCTGATAAGATGAAACGCTATATATTGTTTTTATTTTCGCTATTAACTTTTTTTGTAACTCCTGCTTTTGCAGATGTTATGCCTTATTATGTAAATAGTATAAGTCCAAATTCAATAGGTGTTTATCAAGCAGCTAATGATATAAAAATATATAGTGAACCAACTGAAAATTCAAAGATTTTGGTAGAAGCATCTTGGAGTCAAAAAGGTTATAGTTGTCCACCGATATCTGAAAGTAATCTTTTTGTAGTTTATTTGCCAAAAAAGAATTTAGCATTTTTATCTGTTACTGATGAAAATGATGAAGGTGATTGGCTAGAAGTTTTGTATTACCAAAATGGTATGGAAAAAAGAGGCTGGGTAAAACTTGAAGATGAATTTAGATTTATGAACTGGAGAACTTTCTTTAATATTTATGGAAGAAAATACGGTTTGTATTATATGAAAGATGCTCCAGAATCTGCTAAATTTATATATGGCTCTGCCGTTGATGAAGCTAAAACTATTGGAAAAATTACACTTCCTCAAATTGTAAAATTGACAAATGTTAGTGGAAACTGGTTACTTGCAATTGCAGTTGATTATGATAAATCACAAAAAATTGGCTGGGTAAAATGGCGCACAATATCTGGCGAAATTTATATGTTCCCAAATATTAAGTAGTTGTTTGACAATTTTAATTAAGAAGTTTTTTAGTCGTTAATATCTTCGTTGTCGTCAGTTTCTACATATTTTTCCATTAAAGAACAAAATTCTTTAACAAGAGAATTATTCCATTTTTTACCAGCATCCTCTTTGATTGAATTTATGGCATCAGCAGGTTTTAAAGCTTTTCTGTAAGAACGTGGTTCTATCAATGCAAAATATGCATCTAAAATCAAAATGATTTGTGATGATAATGGAATTTCTTGTCCTGCTGCTTTTCCAGGGTAACCTGTTCCGTCCCAGTTTTCGTGGTGAGCTTCAATTATTGGAATAATATCTTGAACAGACGAAATTGGTTCTAAAATTTCGCGAGCTGCAATAACAGGGTGTGCTTTGATTTTTTCTTTTTCTTCATCTGTTAATGGCTCTGATTTTAGTAATAGCTCTTGAGGTAACATTAAATTGCCAATATCATATAATGTTGTAGCTATTCTTAATTTGTTAATTTCTTCTTCTGATAAATTAAAGATTTTTGCAAGTTTAGTTGCGATTTTAATTTTTTCTTTAGTGATACCCTTTTGATGACTTGGGTTATATGTTTGTGTCAAAATATCAGATACGTTGTATAACATTTCTTTTGCTTTTGACTTTTGATTTTCGTTATTTGTAGAAAGTTTTTCGCATAATTCTTGAGCTAATTCAGCCGGAACATGAACTTGGTGCTTAGACAATATTTTAACAAATACGTCAATAGCAATTTCTTGCCATGATGTTTCTGTCATTGCTTTTGCAAGTTTAACTTGGTTTCTTCCGTTTCTTTTTGCTTTATACATTGCTTGGTCAACTAGTTCTAATAATTCATCAGCATTATCAGAATGTTCAAGGAATGTTGCAACACCAATACTTGCAGTAACATGTCCGATTTGGTCTAATTTACAACTTTCTATTGCAGTTCTAATTCTTTCTGCCGCAATTACTCCTCCTGCTGAATCAACACCAGGAAGTAAAATATTAAATTCTTCACCACCTATTCTTGCTGCAACGTCAATAGAACGTGCATTTTTCTTCATTGCTTCAGCAACTGTTTTGATTGCCAAATCACCATAATAGTGACCGTATTTATCGTTGATTTGTTTTAGGTGGTCTAAGTCAAGTCCAATGAGTGTAAAAGGTTGTCTTGTACGCTCTGCACGTGTAACTTCTGATTTTAAAAACTCTTCAAAATATCTTCTGTTATAAAGAGTTGTTAGTGGATCTGTAACAGCTTGGTTTTTAACAACTTGGAATAAATCTGCAATTGTTATTGCAAGTTCAATTTGTTGTGAAAATGTTTTTAAAAAGTCTAGTTCAGCATCTTCTGCAAGTTCTCTTGTTGAAAATACAACAAGCCAGCCGAAATCATTTCCTTGAGTTTTTAAAGGTATAGAAATCATTGAACGACTTTGTGGATTTGCTAAAAGATTTCTGAATTTGTCTTCATCAATACATTTTAAAATTGGTCTAAGTGAACTTCTGTAGTCAGTTGTTTGTTTGATGATTTTTTCTGTTAAAGAATCTACGAAAACTCCTGTTTCTGGGTAAACAAGTGTTGCTGTTTCTACATCACCAAGAGCTTTTTCTAATTTGCTTGCAAATTCTGTGTGTGATTGACTTAAAATTCTTAATGTTTTTTCGTTTTCTGTTTTTTCAATTTTTATAACCATACAGTGAACGTAACCCAAATCACCTTGCAAAGTTTTTACAATAGAATTGAAAATACTTGAAAGTGGTCGTGAAGAATTTAGCATATCCCACACGTGTTGTAGTGAAAGCATACGTTGGTTTGTGACTTGCAATTCTTTTCTACGTTCTGTGATTTCTTTTTCAAGTTGTAAGTTTCTTTCGTAGATTTCTAAGAAATCCTGTTTGTTTGCATGGATTGATTCTTCTACGTCTTGTATATGTTTTGTGTACTCAAATATTTTATCTAAAAAGCCCATTAAAAAATCTCTTTACCTTTATCTTTTCTTAAGTATAACACATCTAAGAAAATGAGTGTTAATTTAAAAGTTTTTTTACAATTTTTATAATTTCATCTGCTTCAGGAAAATTTGTGCAAGCGCAATTATCAACTTTCATTCGACATTTTTTCTTGAAACATGGTTCACAAGAAAGATTTCCTTGTATTGCAAAATATTTGTCATTGTCGCCGTAAGGTCCAAATCTTTTTGCAGGAGTGCAAGTGAAAACAGTAATAACGGCAGGTTTTGAACAAGCCCAAGCTAAATTTGAACTTCCTGAATCGGGACTTATGACTATATCTGCTCTAGTGAATAATTCTTTTAATTCTTCAAAATTTGTTCTTCCGACCAAATTTAAACAATCAATTCTTTCTTGAGTTTTTGACAAAATTTCATCAATATAATATTTATCTTCTTTCATTCCTGTAAAGACAATGTTGCAAGTTTGGTTTATTGCTTTTACAACTTTTGCCCAGTTATCAGAAGACCAGTATTTGTTTTTCCAAGTTGTAGCAGGTGAAATTATAACTGTTTTTCTAACGTCATAAAGAGTACTTGTCAGCAAGTTTACTTTTTCTACAACTTCGTTTGTTGATGGAGGAAGTGTGAATTTTATTTCTTTTGGTTGAATGTTTAGGTGTCTTGCAAAATCAAGATTTCTTTCAACTA
Source organism: bacterium (assembly GCA_024408705.1). Taxonomy (GTDB): domain Bacteria; phylum Cyanobacteriota; class Vampirovibrionia; order Gastranaerophilales; family Gastranaerophilaceae; genus JAKSUT01. The sequence continues at coordinate 12,089 of JAKSUT010000034.1, forward strand.
TGTGATAGTTGTTATCTCTAAATTTTGCCTTTGGTTTTATAAATTCGTTTCCCCCAATAATTGAACCTTCTCTTGCATCTGAAAAAGTTATTCTTCTTTTTGCTCCGCTTAACAAAAATAGCCAAAGACTTTTGTACATTTGTTGGCAATCAAGCGCTATATCGTATTTTTCTTTTCTGATTTCTCTTATAAGTTTGAAAAACTCTATGTATCTTTTAATTGAAAAAGGATTTTTTCTCCATTCTTTTAAAGGTGCAAAATGTACGTTTTTAATGCTTGGGTTGTTTTTAACAATTCCCAAACCTTTTTCTGCAACCAAATAAGAAACTTCGTTTCCTTCTGCCAAAGTATTTACTAATGGCAATGTAAAAATTACATCTCCAAGTGAAGTTAATCTTATTATCAAAATTTTTGCCATTAAAATCCCCTTTTATTAAATTTTAGCACGAAACATAAAAAATTGACTTTCTTTTTTTTGTAATTAAAAAAATATTAATCTCGTCTATTCGATGTATTTTTTGTAAAAACGTAAAACCTATAAATATAATATGTCGATAATAGCAGTGGTTAAGAGGAAGTTATAGATGGCATTTAATTCATTATCAGTATTACCGCAAAGTCCTTATGTTGTTAATAACAACATAAATTTTGTAAAACGTAAAAATGCTGAGCAAGAAGAAGCAAAAGAAACAGAAAAACAAGCTTCACGCTCAGTTGAAACTGCTATTGAAAATAATCCAAAAGATGCTCCTAAAAAAGATTTAA
>JAKSUT010000035.1 GCA_024408705.1 bacterium
TGGACAGACAAAAATACTTCGAATCAGAAGTTGAAAAAGTTAAAGAACGCGAAGGTGTAAAATCTGATACAGAAGTTTCTGCTGAAGGTTGGAAATCTTTGATTCCTGTTTATAAAAACATTATTAAAGAAGTTACAGGAAAAGAATTCCCTCAAGATCCATACGTTCAATTGGAAGAAGCTATTGAAGCTGTATTCAGATCTTGGAATATTCCTCGTGCAGTTGCATACAGAAACATGAACAAAATCGACCACAATTACGGTACTGCTGTTAACGTTCAAACAATGGTATTCGGTAATATGGGTGATGATTGTGCAACAGGTGTTTCATTTACTAGAAACCCTGCAACTGGTGAAAACAAATTCTACGGTGAATATTTGGTAAATGCACAAGGTGAAGACGTTGTTGCTGGTATCAGAACTCCAAAACAAATCGCAGAATTAGAATCAGATATGCCTGAAATCTACAAACAATATGTAAATATTGCAAAACAATTAGAAAAAGGTTACCACGATGTACAAGATATGGAATTTACAATTGAAAAAGGTAAATTGTGGATTTTGCAAACTCGTAATGGTAAAAGAACAGCAAAAGCAGCTATTAAAATCGCTGTAGATTTATACAACGAAGGTATCGTTACAAAAGAACAAGCTATTTGCCAAGTTGATCCATATTCAGTATATCAAGTATTGCTACCTTGCTTCAACCCAGCAGCTGTAAAACACTCTCACAAAGTATCTAAAGGTGTAAACGCATCTCCAGGTGCTGCAGTTGGTAAAATTGTATTCGATACAGAAGAAGCAGCAGAACGTGGTGCAAAAGGTGAAAAAGTTATCTTGGTAAGAATCGAAACTTGTCCAGATGATATTCACGGTATGGCAGTTTCTCAAGGTGTATTGACACTAAGAGGTGGTGCTACTTCTCACGCAGCTGTAGTTGCTAAAGGTATGGGTAAACCTTGCGTTTCAGGTTGTGAAGATTTGAAAATCAACCTAGAAAACGAAACAATTACTTGTGCTGATGGTACTGTATTCCACAAAGACGACATCATTTCACTTGATGGTGGTACTGGTGAAGTTATGGAAGGTGCTATTGAACTTGTTGAAGCTGGTATTGATTCAGATTTCGAAACATTCTTCAAATGGGTTAACGAAATCAAAACAATGACAGTTGAAGCTAACGCAGATACTCCAAAAGACGTTGAAAACGCTCTTAAATTTGGTGCTGAAGGTGTTGGTCTTTGCCGTACAGAACACATGTTCATGGACCCAGACAGATTACCTTGGGTACAAAAAATGATTATTGCAAACACAACTGAAGAAAGAAAAGCAGCTCTTGATAAATTGCTTCCAATGCAATACAAAGACTTCTATGCAATGTTCAAAGGTATGGGCGAATTGCCTCTAACAATCAGATTGTTAGACCCACCTCTTCATGAATTCTTACCTTCAAAGATTGAATTAGTTGAAAAAGTTGCAACTAAAAAAGCTTTGAAACAAGATTATGCAGAAGATGAAAAAATGCTTGAAATCGTTGAAAATCTTTCTGAATCAAACCCTATGATGGGTCTAAGAGGATGCCGTTTAGGTTTGACTTATCCAGAAATCAACGAAATGCAAGTAAGAGCAATCTTCTCAGCAGCTTGTGATTTGAAAAAAGAAGGTATCAACGTAAAACCTTACGTTATGATTCCTCTAATTGGTCACGTAAACGAATTGAAAACAGCTAAAGAAATTTTAGTTCGTGTTGCTGATGAAGTTATGGCAGAAAAAGGAATTAAAGTTGATTACAAATTCGGTACAATGATTGAAATTCCTCGTGCTGCTCTAACAGCTGACGAAATTGCACCATACGCAGAATTCTTCTCTTATGGTACAAACGACTTGACACAAATGACATTCGGTTATTCAAGAGATGACGCTGAAGGTAAATTCTTGAAAAACTATGTTGAACAAAAAATCTTACCTGCTAACCCATTCATCACTTTAGATCAAAAAGGTGTTGGTCAATTAATTGATATGTCAATTAACAATGGTAAGAAAGTAAATTCATCATTAATCGGTGGTATTTGTGGTGAACACGGTGGTGATCCAGATTCAGTTAAATTCGCTAACAAAATTGGCTTGAATTATGTTTCTTGTTCTCCATATAGAGTTCCTCAAGCTAGACTTGCAGCAGCTCAAGCAGTTATTGAACAAGGTTCATTAGTTGCATCTAAATAGTAATAATTAAATTATTATTTATAAGAAATGCCGGATTTAGTTTATCTAAATTCGGCATTTTATTAAAAAAATAACAAAGTGTAAAAATATGGTTTATATTTGTGAAAAAAAATTTTGTTTAAAGTAAGATAATAGAAAGATTGTATTTAGAACAATTAATCAATCATTTAATAGGCTTACGGGACAACAATGGTACAAGATACGTTTGAATTAACAAACTATAACTTTTATTCTAAGCGTTATGAAATGGAACTTATAACCTCTATTGTGGACTCCCTAAAACAAATTGTTGAAGAAGATAAAAAAGAAAAACAGCCTTTGTTTTTGAAAATATCAGATAATTTCATTATGAATTTAGCAAGGCGTGTTGTTCAAGAAAAGAAAAAAACTTTTCTTATTGGTATAACTGGTGAATCTGCTTCAGGAAAAACAACTTTTGTAGATAATACTGTTAAAGCTGTTTTGAAAGATGAAATTGATGGTGTTTATACAGTTATAAGATGTGATGATTATTTCAAAGATACTTCTAAAGAGTTGAGAGAAGCAGGAAGTTATGAAAAATTGTTTATGTCAGGTTTTAGTTTTGATACTCCTGATGCGATTGATTTAGACTTGATGCGACAACATTTAGTTTCTTTGAAAAAAGGTAATAAAATTGTTTCTCCACGATATGATTTTGTTACTTGCGAATCTTTCGCTGATGGTGAAGTTAAAAAACCAGCAAGAATTATTCTAAACGAAGGTTTGTATGTTTTAAATGAAAATCTTCGCGATATTATGGATATAAAAGTTTATGTATTTACTCCGTTGAATATATTGCGTGATAGATGGTATAAGAGAGCTGAATCACGTGGTAAAACAGGTGTCGCAGCAGATTTACAATTTAGAGATGTAAATAAAACTGCACAACAATATATAAGACCAACAATGAAAATTGCTGATGTTATTATTAATGGTTTGGTTGAAGTTGATTATATTGAAGTAATTACCGAAAAAATACTTTCTGCAATTGATAATATTTACTAAATTTTTAGTTTTGTTTTTTCTTTTAACATCAATTGAAGAGTATCAATAATTCTTTTTTCAAGATTAATTGAAAAGTATGTGTTTATTTCGTTTATGAAAAAGCATGGACTTGTTATGTTTATTTCGATAATTTTTTCATCAATAACATCTAAACCTGCGCAAGTTAGACCCATTTCGTGTAATTTTTTTGCAACAGGTGTAAATTTTTCTTTTTCAGATTTTGTCAAAACGGCTTTTTTAATATAATCCATGCTGTGATTGTTAAATTTAAAATCATCTTTTGTTGGAAGTTTCATAACACATTCATCATATACTTCTCCATTGAGCATTAGAACTCTTTTATCACCATTTTCTGCTAATGGAATATATTTTTGTACCATTATGACTTTTGTTTCGTTATTTGTCATTGTTTTAATGATGCTTGTTGTGTTTTTATCACCTTGTTTTAGATACATCACACCAGAACCGAAACAATTGTTTAGTGGTTTTAAAATAAGTTCTTTGTGAATTTCTAAAAATTCTTGTATTTCTGATTTGCTAGCAGTAACAATGTTTTCAGGCATTAGGTCGTAGAATAAATCAGTATGTAATTTTTCATTGAAATTTCTTATTGCTTTTGTATCGTTTAAAAATAAAGTTTTTTCTTTGTCTGCAAAATCAAGAATATAAGTTGCGTTTATGTAATCCAAATCAACAGGTGGATCTGGTCTGAATAAAAGCATATCAAAATCATTTATAAATTTTTTTTCAAAATTTTTGTCATAAAAAATTTCATTTTTTTCTGAAAATGCTTTTGCGCAGTTGCAATAAGGTTTTGTTTTTTCTAATCCAAGTTTGTCTATTGTAGAAATATAAACTTCTTCTTTTCTATCAAGAAATTCTTTTATTAGCCAAAAATCTGTAACAAGTTTGTTGTACTCAAAGTATTTTAGCTCAAGTTTGTCAATAATAAATAAAATTTTGTTTGTCATATTTTCTCCTACGCTAAAGTCTAACTCTAAAAAAATAATATTCAATCTTTTATTGATTAGTTTTGTAGTATAATAGCTTTAAGTAAAAAAGATAAGAAAAGGACAAATATATGAGTATTAATTCAATAATTTTGGCAGCAGGTAAAGGTACAAGAATGAAATCAGAAAAATCAAAAGTTTTGCATGAAATTTTTGGTAAAACTTTGTTAGGTTATGTTTTAGATGCTGTTAATAAAACTGGAAAAATTGATAATTCTTATGTAATTGTCGGACATCAGGCAGAAAGCGTAACTGAATTTGTTGAAAAAAATTATGAAAATGCAAAAACAGTTTTGCAATCACCTCAACTTGGTACTGGTCATGCAGTTAGTATGGTTTGTCCTGAATTAGAAAATTTTAAAGGTGAAGTTATTATTTTATGTGGTGATACTCCATTGATTTCTGCTGAAACAATAAATAAATTCATTGATTTTCATAAAGAAAAAAAATCAGATTTAACTGTAATGAGTGCAATTTTTGATAACCCAACAAATTATGGAAGAATAATTAGAAAAGGCGAAAATCTTTCTGCAATTGTTGAAGAAAAAGATGCAACTTTAGAACAAAAAAGTATTAAAGAAGTAAACGCAGGTATTTATTGTTTGGTTTGGGAAAAAATTAAACCGGCATTTTCTCAATTAAAAAGTAATAATGCGCAAGGTGAATATTATTTGACAGATATTATCTCTTGGGCAGTTCAAGAAGGTTTGAATACAAATGCTTATATTTTGGAAGATAATGAAGAAATTTTTGGTATAAATTCAAAAACACATCTTGCTCAAGCAACAAAAATGATGAATAGAAAAACTATTCAAAAACATTTAGATAATGGTGTTCAAATTGTTGATATAGATACAACTTGGATTTCACAAGATACAGAAATCGGTGCAGATACAATGATTTTCCCTAATGTTTATATCACAGGAAAAAATAAAATTGGTAAAAATTGTAAAATAGGTCCTTTTGCTCATTTGAGAGGGGATGTAATTTTAGAAGATGGCGTGAAAATAGGAAATTTTGTAGAAGTAAAAAAATCAAAAATTAAATCAAATACAAACGCTTGTCATTTAACATACATTGGTGATAGTGAAATCGGAAGCGGTGTAAATATCGGAGCAGGTACAATTACTGCAAATTACAATCATTTTACTAAAGAAAAGAAAAATACAATTATAGAAGATGGTGCAAGTATTGGTTCAAATTCTGTTCTTGTTGCTCCTGTAAAAGTTGGTAAATCAGCTAGTATTGGTGCAGGTACAGTAGTTACAAAAGATGTAAATGATAAAGCGCTTTCTTTGACAAGAGCTCCTCAAAGAATGATTGAAAATTATGTTAAATAATTAATTTATCGGAAAATATATTTGTTTTTTTCTAAAAAATAGACTTATTATAATCATATAATGAGAAAAATTACGTATTAATGATTATGAACAAAGATTATTTTTTTAGTGAAAAAAAAGACAAACCATTAACAAAAAGAGAAAAACAAGTTTTAGAATTACTTTGTCAAGGATATACGAACAAACAAATTGGAAAAACTCTTAATATAAGTTCTTATACGGCAAAGGCACATGTTTGTTCCATTTTGCAAAATTTGGATGTAAAAGATAGAGTTCAAGCGGCGGTAAAAGCGGTAAGACTTGGTTTTGTATAAAATAAATATTTTGTGTGTTAAAATATCCTTGAAAAGAGGATAAAACAATGAAAATTTTAGTTGGAATATCAGGTGGTGTTGATTCAGCAGTAACAGCTCTTTTGTTGAAAGAACAAGGACATGAAGTTATTGGTGCAACAATGAAAATTTGGAGTGATGATTTGCAAAAACGTCTTGCTCTTTCTATAAAATCCGACAGTTGTAAAAAATCTTGTTTTGGTGCAAATGAAGCTGAAGATATTGAAAATACAAGAAAACTTGCTGAAAAAATAGGTATTCCTTATTATGTTTTTGATTGTTCTCAAGAATATGAAAAAATTGTGTTAGAAAATTTTAGAGAAGAATATTTATCAGGAAGAACACCAAATCCTTGTGTAAGATGTAATAGCTTGGTAAAATTTGATGTTTTGCCTCTTTTTGCAAAGAAATCAGGTTTGCAATTTGATAAATTTGCAACAGGTCATTATGCACAAGTTGAATTTGATGAAAAAACACAACGATATATTTTAAAAAGAGGTGTTAATCCTAAAAAAGACCAAAGTTATTTTTTGTATAAACTTCGTCAAGAGCAATTGGCAAATATTTTAATGCCATTAGGAAAATGTACGAAAGAAGAAACTAGAGAAATTGCAAGAAGAAATAATTTTGAAGTCGCCGATAAACCTGATAGTCAAGATTTTTATTCAGGCGATTATAATGATTTGTTGCAAGTGAAAAATAAAAAAGGAAATATAATTTTAAAAGACGGCACAATTTTGGGTGAACATCAAGGTTTTTGGAATTATACAATAGGACAAAGAAAAGGTTTAGGTGTCGCTTATAAAGCACCTTTGTATGTTATTGATTTGAAAAAAGAAACAAATGAAGTTGTAGTAGGTGAAGCTGATGAAACATTTAACAAATCGCTTGATGCTATTGAATTAAATTGGGTTTCTGTTTCAACATTAACTTCTGAAATGAAAGTAACTGCAAAAGTTCGTTCAGCACAAATTCCTGTTGAAGCTATAATTTGTCCAACAGAAAATGGTGTGCATGTAGAATTTGTTGATATGCAAAAAGCACTTACAAAAGGTCAATCAGTAGTATTTTATGATGGTGAAATTTTGTTAGGTGGCGGAATTATTGATAGTGTTCAATAATTTTATCCTTTTATAAATGTAATCTCATCATTATTTATATCTACAATGATATTATCTCCGTCAGAGAATTTTTGTGAAAGAATATCTTTAGACAATGGGTTTTCAACAAGTTGTCTGATAACTCTTTTTAGTGGTCTTGCACCATAAAGTGGGTTGAAACCTCTTCTTGCCAAAAATTCTTTTGCTTCTTCTGTAATATCAAGTGTAATATCTTTTTCTTTTAATAGATTTTGTAAATATTTTACTTGAATATCCACGATAGAAGATAATTGTTGTAGTGTTAAACCTTTGAAGAAAATTGTTTCGTCAATTCTGTTTAAAAATTCAGGTTTGAATTTTTCTTTCAAAATATTCATAACTTCTTCTTTTACATCATTAAATTTTATTTCTGAATTTAATGCACTTTCAAGGATAATATCACTTGCGATGTTTGAAGTCATAATGATAACAGTATTTTTAAAATCAACAGTTCTTCCTTTAGAATCAGTAAGTCTGCCGTCATCAAAAATTTGTAGCATTATATTAAACACATCAGGGTGTGCTTTTTCAATTTCGTCAAAAAGAATAACGGAATAAGGTTTTCTTCTTACTGCTTCTGTAAGTTGTCCGCCTTCGTCATATCCGACATATCCTGGAGGAGCTCCAACAAGTCTTGCAACATTGTGTTTTTCCATATATTCAGACATATCAATTCTGACTATTGAATCTTCATCATTGAATAAAAATTCTGCTAAAGATTTTGCAAGTTCAGTTTTTCCAACCCCTGTTGGTCCTAAGAATAAAAATGTTCCGATAGGTCTTTTAGGGTCTTTTAATCCAGAACGAGCTCTTCTAACTGCGTCAGAAATAACATTAACGGCTTCTTCTTGTCCGATAACTCTTTTATGTAAAATGTTTTCCATTCCAAGTAGTTTTTGTTTTTCGCTTTCAACAAGACGGTTTACAGGAATACCAGTCCATTTGCTAACTACATTTGCAATATCTTCATCATCAATTTGTTCTTTAAGGAATTGAGTGTCTTGATGTTCTTTTTCTTGAATTTCTTTTAATTTTTTTTCAAGTTCAAGAAGTTTTCCATATTTAAGTTCAGCCGCAGTTTGCAAATCTGTATTTCTTTCTGCTTCATCTATTTTTTGTTTGATTTTTTCAATTTCTTCTTTTGTACTTGCTTCGTCTGTGATAACGGCTTTTTCACTATTCCATTGTTGTTTTAGTTTGTTTGAATTTTCTTCTAAAGAATTAATTTGTTTAGTTAAATTTTCAATTTTTTCTTTGATTTCTTCTGTTTCATCTTCTTTTTTTAATGCTTCTCTTTCGATTTCAAGTTGAATTTTTTGTCTAATCATAGTGTCAATTTCTTCTGGCATAGAATCAATTTCGATACGCAAAGAAGATGCTGCTTCATCAATTAAGTCGATTGCTTTGTCAGGTAAAAATCTATCTGTTATGTATCTATCTGAAAGTTTTGCTGCTTCAATTAAAGCAGAATCAAGTATTCTTATTCCGTGGTGAACTTCGTATTTTTCTTTAAGTCCACGTAAAATACTTATAGTATCTTCAACACTTGGTTCGTTAATCAAAACAGGTTGAAAACGTCTTTCAAGCGCAGGGTCTTTTTCAATGTATTTTCTGTATTCGTTGATTGTTGTTGCACCGATAGTTCTTAAAACTCCTCTTGCAAGTAAAGGTTTTAATAAATTTCCTGCATCCATAGAGCCTTCTGTTGCACCTGCGCCAACAACTGTGTGTATTTCATCAATGAACATTACAATTTGTCCGTTTGAGTCTTCTACTTCTTTTAAAACGGCTTTTAATCGTTCTTCAAATTCTCCTCTGTATTTTGCACCTGCAACAAGCGCACCCATATCAAGTGCAACAAGTTTTACGTTTTTAAGGCTTTCAGGAATATCTCCTCTCACAATTCTTTGAGCAAGTCCTTCAATGATTGCAGTTTTACCAACCCCAGGTTCACCGATTAAACAAGGGTTATTTTTTGTTCTTCTGTTTAAAACTTGTATTATTCTTCTAACTTCGTCTTCTCTGCCAATTACAGGGTCAAGTTTTCCTTTGTTTGCTTGAGCTGTTAAATTAACTGAATATTTTTCAAGTGCTTGATAATTTTCTTCTGCATCTTTGTTGTTCACTTTATTGTTTCCTCTAATTTTTTTCATTGCTTTTAGTATTGAATTTGTATCTACGCCAAATTGTTTTAATAATGTTTTGATGTTTGCATCAATTTTTGTCATTGCTAGCAATATGTGTTCAATACTTATAAAATCATCTTTTAATTGGTTAGCTTCTTCGTCTGCAATATCAAGTAAATTGTTTGTTTTTTCAGATAAGAATATTTGTCCTGCTGCAACAGGTCCAGATACAGTAGGGTATTCAGAAATACTTTTTTCAACCAAATTAATAAAATCTTGTTTAAGCAAACTTAAAGACTTCAAATATTCGCCAGAAATTCCTTCAACATCTTTTATCATTGCCATCAAAATATGCTCAGGTTGAAGTTCAAAATTTTTGTGTGATGACATTATATTTTGTGCAGAAGCAAGTGTTTCTTGTGAATAATTTGTTAATCTGTTAAAATTTTGCATTATTTTCACTCCAAATAAAGGTAAATATAAAACTCACAATTTTATTTTAAAGGCTTTTTTTTAAAATATTAATTTTTTTAATTATTAATTAATAATTTCAAAACAATTGTCAATACATGGTTTAAGGGTATTTTGTGATATTAAGTTTTGTAAAGCAACATGACTCAATAATATGTTAATTTTTTCTTTAAAACCATGATAAAACCGCTCAAAAAAGGCAATATTCATGAAAAGAAATACTTTATTGAAGTATAAGGTTGGTAAAAAAGGATAAATTATTATGGTATCAGGAATTTCTTTTGGACAAGTAACAAATGTAGCACCTCAAGGTCAAGCAGTCGCTCCTCAAGTGATTTATTGTGCAACACCACAAATGCAAGCTGACACTTATGTTTCAAGCAAAAAGAAAAAATCTCATCCAGTAGCTAAATTATTAGTTGCAGCAGCAGCTGTTTTGGGTGGTTCTGCATTAGCAACAAAAATTCCAGCAGTTAAAAAAGCAGTAGAAAAAATGGCAAAAGACCCTGATTCTGCAAAAATGTTTGATAAAGCATTGAATGGTGTAAATACATTAGGTGAAAAAGTTATTAATGTAGCAAATAAAGCAATAGATAAAGTAAAAGGAATTTTTGGAAAATCAAAAAAAGAAATTCCTCTTCCTCCAATCGGTTTGCCAACACCAGAACAAGTAGATAAAACTATTATGGCTGAAAAATTAAGAACAGGTCAACCAATATTATCTCCAGAAGAATTGATTACTTATTCAAGAAAAAATAGTAAAGAACTTGAATTTTTTAAAGAAACATATATGAAAAAATAATTTACCCCAAATAAAATAAAAACAAAAAAGTGTCTGATAAATTTCAGGCACTTTTTGTTTTTTAAATAAAAAAGTTTAAAACAATTGTTATTACATGGTTTCAGCGAATTTTGAGCTGTTAAGTTTTGTAAAGCAATATGACTCAATAATATGTTAAAATTCCCTTTAAACCCATGATATAACTGTATAAAAAGGCAATATTTATAAGAAAAATTACTTTATTAGTGTATAAGGTATTATAAAAGGTGATAAACTATGATTTCAAATGTTTCTTTTGGTCAAACAATAAATATGCCTCAGGAACAAACAAAAATTACTCAACAAGCAAATTATGTTGTTTCTAATCAACAAGCAGACAGTTATGTTTCAAGTAAAAAGAAAAAAACTCATCCAATAGCTAAATTATTAGTTGCAGCAGCAGCTGTTTTGGGTGGTTCTGTATTGGCAACAAAATCTGGAAAATTCAGCGAAGCAGCAGATAAAGTTGCAAAGGCTGCAAAAGCAGTAACAGAAAATGCAGAAAAAGTATCTTTAAAAGATAAAGCAATGTCTGCAATATATAATTTAGGTAACAAAGTAAAAGCAATTTTTGTAAAAAATAATGCAGAAGTAACAGAAAATATTAAAGCAAGAGAAATAAAAAATGTAGATGATTTAAAAGAATATGCTCATCATCCAAATAATCCTGAATTGAAAAAAGGTTTTGAAAAGTTAATGAAAAAATTTGGTAAAGATTCAGCAAATGAAACAATAAAAGCAGCTAAAGATACAACAAAGAAAGTAAATTTATCATTGCCAAAAGATGCTACAAAAAAAGCAATGGCAGAAGATATGAAAATTGAAAAACAAATATTAATTGATAAAGTTAAAAAATTCTTCAAAGGCAAAGATAATGCAGATGAAGTTGTTAAAGATGCTTCAAAAATATCAAAAAATGCAAAGAAAAGAGTAAAAACAAGAAGAGTAGCTGACGAAGTTAAAAATTGGAAAACTCACAATCCAAATGATGTAATTATATTAGATGATGGAAAATTAGGAATGTCAAAATTCCCAATTGGTTTACCAACACCAGAACAAGTAGAAGCAACAATGGCAAAAATGAAAAAATAATTTACCCCAAATGAAATAAAATAAAAAGTGTCTGATAAAATTCAGGCACTTTTTGTTTATTATAAGTGGTTTCTCAATTCGTCTTTATATTTTTTATTTTTAGGGCAGACGTTTATATTTGGAATATCTTTAACGTATTTTTTTCCAACAAGTTCATCCGGTAAAAATTGTTGTTTTACATCAGGTGCGCTGTGAGAATAAATATAGCCATCGCCAAAACCATATTTAGAAGCATCTTTGTAGTGTGCATCTCTCAAATGCATTGGTGGTGGAAAATCTTTTCCGTTTTGAATGTCAGTTAGTGCTGCATCAATTGCACAAATTGTGGCATTAGATTTTTTTGCATTTGCAACATAAATAACTGCTTCTGCTAAAGGAATACGACCTTCTGGAAGTCCTAAAAGTTCAACTGCTTTATATGCATTTATTGCAACATTTAAAGCGTTTGTATCTGCCAAACCGACGTCTTCTGCTGCTGTTACAATCAATCTTCTTGCGATAAATCTTGGGTCTTCTCCTGCATAAATCATTTTTGCAAGATAATAAATTGCAGCATCTGCATCGCTTCCTCTCAAACTTTTTTGAAAAGCAGAAGCGCAGTCATAGTGTTCTTGTGCAGAATACATAGTGTTTCTTTGTTGAGAAATTTGTTCTAAAATGTCGATGGTTAATTCTCTTTGATTGTCTTTGAAGTTGCTTGCAAAATAAGAGTTTTCAACCATGTTCAAAGCTGAACGTGCATCTCCTCTTGAAAGATTTATTATGAATTTTATAACATCTTCATCAAAAGTTATTTTTTGATAATTTTCTTCTAAGTATTTAAACCCTTTTATAATAATGTTTTTGATACTTTCATCACTCAAAGAATTTAGTCTGATAACTTGTACTCTTGATAAAAGAGCAGGAATAACTTGAAAAGATGGATTTTCTGTTGTCGAACCGATTAAGAAAATTGTTCCGTTTTCAAGATGTGGTAAAAGAGCATCTTGTTGAGTTTTTGAATATCTATGAATTTCATCAATAAAAAGAATTGTTTTTGTGTCGTTTCTTAGTGCTTCTTTTGCTTTTTCAATAGAGTCTTTGATGTCTTTTACGCCAGAAGTTACAGCAGAAAGTTCTATAAATTGTGAATTTGTTTGTTTGGCAATAAGTCTTGCAAGAGTTGTTTTTCCGCAACCTGGAGTTCCCCAAAGAATAAGTGAGAACAAACGATTTGTTTTAAGTAAATTCAATAAAGGTGAATTTGGTGATAAAA
>JAKSUT010000036.1 GCA_024408705.1 bacterium
AACTAGTGATATAATTATACTACTTGCTAAATATTTAAAGTCAAGTTTTTTCTTAATCAAAAAAATTTAACTAATTATTATGTTAAATATTATGAATAAAAACTTTTATTAATAACAAATTTATTTCTTTAGAAGATTTAAAACCAAAAACTACGGAAATAAAAAATGCAAATATCAGCAATACAAAACATTAATAATAAACAATTACAAAACGCTAATTTTAACAACTCAAAACCTAAAAACATTTCGTTTTGTTCAAACCCTTGCCAAAATATTCCAGAAATGGCAATAAAACAAGCATACAGTCTGCAAAACATAAATTATCTACTACCAACTCAAGTATGGAGTGATGAAAGAATTTTAAAAACTGTTGAAAATTTCAACAATGTAATCGAAAAATTATTTTCCGAAAACAAAATGAAAAAGAAATGTCTTCAACGTGAAATCGGAAAAATTTTACCAAACTATGTTCATGCAAGAATACAAGTTAGAGATTTTTCAGAACTTTCTCAAAAAAGCAAAGAAACAGCTGCTGCTGCCACCTCAACAGGTCCAGAAGGCAGCATTATTTATGTAAAATTCCTTGAAAGAGAACACTCAAGAAAAGATGAAGTTATACTAAAAGACTTAATTGGGCATGAACTAACACACGCACTTAATGCACAACTTCAAAATACTGCAAACAAACTATTTTATGAACATAAATTCAAACCTAGTGATTTATCAAATCTATTTATCAACTTTTCAACACCATACCTTTTTAAAATAAATTCAAAATATGATGAATCAATCGATGTTCCAAATTGTAGTACATTACTTGAAAGAATAAAAATTCCATCAATTGAAGATTTTTACCAGGAACTAAATAAAAAAACTGAAAAACTTGAAGATGCATTATTAATACACGAAGCTAAATATTTAAACTCAGAAGAAAAAAGAGATTTTTATAAAAATTTTGCTGAGCAAGCAAAAGACGAAAGAATGGCATATCAAACAACAAAGGTTTTAAGAGAACTTACAGATGGGAGACCAAACGCTCTTGAACTAAGATATGTATTTTTTGGAGAACTTGAAAATTTCTTTAACAAAAAAGCAAACGGCGATTTTGAAATTTCTGAAGAAGAAGAAATGGAAAATTTAAGAGAGCAACTATTAAAAGCCCTTGAAAAAAACGATAGCGAAATAAAATAATTTCCGTTATTTAAAGTTTTTAAATCTTTCATCACCTGCTTCTTCTGGGTGATTTTTCAAATATTCAGACACTAAACTTTTTGCCTTTGCTGTTTTTCCTATTTTTTGACAATATTTAGCATATTTATATAAGTAAAAAGAATTATCTTTATCTAACAGAGAAGCCTTTTCAAAATTTACAAGAGCATTTTTTGTATCATTAGATTTTTCATATACTGCTCCTAACAAATTATATAATTCTGCGCTATCAGGTTCTAATGATATTGCATGTCTATAACTTTGTATTGCTTGTGAATACATTTTCTTTGACACATAAATATCACCTAAATTTGCCCAACCAACAGACTTATCAGGAGTTCGCTTTACATATTCCATAGCTTGTTGCAAACGAACATCTGCACCTGTTGATTTTCGTGCTGCTAATTGTTCATCTGTTATTGTATAGAATGCTTTTAGGGTATTTATATCCCTTTTAGTTAATTGCGTTTTTGGAGAAGCTGAGGATGGTGCCATTACATCTTCATCAGAATTACTATGACCTTTGAATCCTAAAGAGTGACCTATTTCGTGCAAAGTTGAAAACAAAATAAAATCATTTGGCAAAGGAGCACCAGTTGAAGGATCAATAACCAAAATAAAAATTTCTGATTTTGAAAATGCACCATTTTTATAATATGGTTTTGAGTACCCTGCGATATAACTATCTTTTACACTTGTACTTTCTAATTTATCTTTAAACACAACAACAATTTGAGCTTGTGCTTTTGAATTTACAAATTTAAAACTTACTAAATCTTTACTCAATGTTTGCCATTGTTTAAATGCCTGAATAGCAAGTTCTTTTTGAGATTTTTGTTCAATAAATACATTTATTGGAAATTTTGACCATTTTAAAATTTTATTTTCATCTGGCAAAACATATAACAAATAATTATCACTGAAATTAAAATCAGCAGCATAAGAAGAAGCAACTTGAACTCCATTTTCTGATTGTACAATCAACGACAAACCTTTTTGAGAAAGTTTTGCAGCCATTGACTCAGGTGCTAAAAAAATAATTCTATTATATTGATTTTTTGCATCACTAATTCTATTTTGACGTAAATAAACCTGCGCTAAATAATATCTTGCATTCACATTCTTTGAATTATTCTTTATAACATACTCAAAATTTATAGCAGCATTTTCAAAATCACCTTTTTTATACTCTTGAACACCAAGAGCATATCTATCAACAGCCAATGCGCCTGTTCCAATAAACATTATTATAAAAATCAATAAAAACTTTTTCATAGAACTAATTATATCATATAACTAATATTTTTTTGTTTTTTATAAGTAAGAAGTTGAGGGAAAGAACTATTTAGAACTCATATTTTTTTGCAAAAAAAAGCGAGCATTTGCTCGCATCACCCATTAAAACCTAATTAAATTTTATCCCTTTTCCTTTATTTTTAAACCTATGCTATGAAGTTATTACCGTGGAAGTTAGCTCCGTGGAAGAATGATTCTTCCATCATAGCTCTCAAGCCTTTTACTCTAACTCTAGGACCTTGAGGAGCAACTGCATTGATAACTTCAGAAACTTCTTTATATTTATCAGCAACTGATTGACTGAATAAGAAAGTTATTTTATTTTCATTTTCGATTACGTTTTCCATTTTAATCTCTCTTTTGTTTTTTATCTCTCGTACTTATATAAAGAATTTTTAGTAAAAAAAATTGACTTTTTTAAACGAAAAATATATACTTTTCTTAACAAAACTTAACACAATGGATAAAACGCTCAATTTTATTGAGTTTTAGCAATATAAAAAACTAGTGTAAATTTGTCATTATTTTTTGAAGGGCAGGGTACATAATAATCAAAAAAATTGCAGGCAACATAAATAAAACCATAGGAATAGTCATTTTTGTACTTGCTTGTTGAGATAATTCTTCAATTCTTTGACGTTTTTTAGTACGCATAGAATCACAAAACGCTTCTAGAGATTGAGAAATACTTGTACCTAGTCTGTCAGATTGAATTAACAAAGCGACAAAAGATTGTAAATCTTGGCTATCATTTCTCAATAACAAATTTTTAAATGCGTCTTCATGGTTTAAACCTGACAAAATATCGTTATTTAATCTTGAAAATTCATTAGAAACAACCGCAGAAGTCAAACTAAATTCTTCTGCCACTTTTGCAAAAGCTGCATCAAGTCCTAAACCTGCCTGAACACAAATTGATAACAAATCAACAGCATCTGGTAAATATTTAACCATTTCCTTTTGTCTATATTTTATTTGACGCAAAATAGAAAATTCCGGATATTTATATGCCATATAAACAATTAAAATTGCTGAAAAGAAAATTTCTGTTGTTGGCATTAACATCAACAATAAAAAAGAAACAATAACAGCACAAACAGTATTTGAAATACGATTTGTATCGTATCTTATAACATCTTCTTCCGAAGAAGCGTATCCAGCTTGCAATAACATTTTCTTTGTTTTGCTCACATAATCTTTACCTTCAACATTTTTTTCAGCAATTGGTCGTACAATCTCTTTAATTTTCAAAAACAACTTTTTAAAAAAACTATTTTCTTTTTTAACTGTTGTTTTTGAAAAACGTTCTTTCAATAAAGATGGTTTTTCCGTAGAAGTCAAGAAGAGTACAACAAAAGCACATGCAATGCCAATCATCACTGATGCAAATAATATCATAACTCCTCCTTTCTCCTCTAAATTTCTATCTGACTAATTTTCTTTATTGAAACAAAACCTGCTACAATTAACAAAATTGCACCAGCAAATGCTAATTGACCATCTTGTGTTTCAAACATTGGTTTTATATATTCTGGATTCATAAAAAATATCAAAAGAATAACTACAATAGGAACAATCCCAACAATAATCCCAGAAAATCTTGTTTGAGCAGTTTGCGCTCTCAACTGACCGATAAGTTTAAATCTTTCTCTTATAGTTATTGATAATTTATCTAACAATTCTGCTAAATTACCACCAACTTCTTTTTGCACCAATACAGCAGTAATAAAAAACTTCAAATCCAAACTTTGCGGCATTAATTTTACCATACTGTAAAAAGCTTCTTTTGTATCAATACCTAACGCTATATCTCTTTGAACCGTCATAAACACAGTAGAAACTGGCTTTGGCATTTCTGAAGTTACAATATCTATGGCAGAAAACAGAGGATGCCCTGCCCTTAAAGAACTTGCCAACATACTCAAAGCATCAGGAAACTGTTTTGAAAAATCTAAAAATCTTTTTGAAACAAGATGTTGAACATACATAGTAGGTAAAAACAATGTTACAAAACCGAAAAGAGTCATCAATTTGAAAGGTGTCAACAAAAAAAGTAAAAACGGAATTGCACACAACAAACTTAACCCAATGAAAAAATCTAACGTCATACTTGAATCGGCTAGCATCAACATATTGTTTATTTTTTCATCTAATTTTGATTTCTTTAAAAATTTTATAAGCAAAGGTAATTGATACAAAATCTTACTTATAAAACTGAAATCAACTTTTTGTTCTAATTCAACATCTTCGTTAGATTTTCTTTTAATTTTTTCAAGACGTTGCAATATGTTTGGGTTAATATCCTTTTCAAACAAAAATAAAGCCCAAATAAAAACCGCTACACTTACCCCAATAATTAAACTTACAAATATAGCCATCATTGTTGTAACCTTTTATTGAAAATGCTTTCATTACTTTGAATTAAACGGCGTTTAATATCTGGAGCATCTTGTGTTTGAACATTTGTATTAACTTTTGCAGAAGCGAAATTAACAGCAGTTTCAGCATTCAAATAAACATGCTTGTGTTCTTTTGCAAAGTATTCAACAGGAACAGACAAACCTCTCATCTTTAATTTTTCCAAAAATTTTGGTCTTACCCCTGTTGAAGCATGATGACCTTGAACTTTTAAATTTTCTACCCCTGTTTGTTCAAAAGTAAATATTTCCTGCATTGAAATAATATTACCTTCCATGCCTGTAATTTCTGAAACAGAAGTTATTTTTCTTGAACCATCTTGCAATCTACTTGCTTGAATAATAATATCAACCGCTGATGCAACTTGTGATTTAATATTTTTTTCAGGTAAATCAATTCCAGAATACAAAACCATAGTTTCTAAACGTGAAAGCGCATCTCTTGGAGAATTGGCGTGAAGTGTTGTCAATGAACCATCGTGACCTGTATTCATCGCTTGTAACATATCTAATGTTTCTGCACCACGACATTCTCCGATTACTATTCTATCTGGACGCATTCTTAAAGCATTTGAAACTAAATCTCTTGCAGAAATTTGACCTGTGCCTTCAATATTTGCAGGACGAGTTTCTAAACGAACTACGTGCTCTTGTTTTAAAGCGAGTTCGGCAGAATCTTCTATTGTGATAATTCTTTCATCATCTGGAATTTTAGCAGAAAGACTATTTAACAATGTTGTTTTACCAGCACCAGTACCACCGCTTATTACAATATTCAATCTTGCTTTTACTGCTAAAGCTAATGTTTCTGCCATTTCTTTTGTCAATGCTTGCCATCTTAACAAGCTTTCAAGACTTCCTGCATCTTGTTTAAATTTTCTTATTGATAAAGATGGACCATCTAATGCCAAAGGTGGAATAACAGCGTTCACACGGGAACCATCTTCCAATCTGGCATCAACCATCGGAGAAGTTTCATCAATTCTTCTACCTACTTTTGAAACTATTCTTTCAATTATATTTTTTAAATGTTGATTATCTTTAAATTTGACATCAGTTTTATATAATTTACCACCTTTTTCAACAAAAACATTATTAGCACCATTCACCAAAATATCAGATATAGCTGGATCAGCAAGCAACGGATCAAGTGGACCATAACCTTTTGTTTCTTGGATAATTTCTAATATTAAACGTTCTTTTTCTTCTCTGTTTAAAGGTACTGACTTAAATGCATTTAATAATTGACTCTCTACAAATTGACGAATCATTTCTCTTTGTTGTTCGTCATTATAATTCATCCAAGTCGGAGTCGAATTAACTTTTTCAACAAGAAGCAAGTGCATTTGTTCTTTTAATTTTACATATTCAGAGCTTACAGATTTTTGAGCAGCAGAAGAAGAAGTATTTGCAATACCTCTTACTTGTTTTGTATTTGCGGCTAATCTATCTCTAAGAGACAATTCTACTTACTCCTTACTTAAACATTTTCATAAAATTGAAACCTGATTTACGAGTTTCTTTTTTAGAATAATCTTGTTTATAAATATTATCAGACAATAATGCGGCTAATTCTCTATAACTTTGTGAAATGTTTGATTCAGGATTAATTTCACAAACTGGAATACCTTTATTAATTGCTGACATAATTGTAAAATAATTGTTTGGAATTTTCCAGTAGATTTTTTTATTTAAAACTTCTTCTACATCTTCAACTTTAATTTCTTCGTTTTCCATATAACGATTTAAAACAATTTTTGTTTTTTCTGCTTCGTAACCTAATCTTTCAAACAAGTCTAAACATCTTTGACAGTTTCTTATAGCTGGCAAGTTTACGTTTGAAATCAATAAAATCAAATCAGATTTATCAAGAGCTGTAATAGTTTTACCATCAAAATTTGCACTTGTATCTACAACGATATAAGAAAAAGTAGATTTTAAAACATCAAACAATGTAGAAATTTGTTCAGCTGTAATATCTTCTGCTTGTTCCAAATACGGAGGATCAGCAAGAACATACAAACTTGTATCTTTGAATTTTTCTAATGTACTTAACAAGAATGTTTCATCAATTCTTTCTAAGTTTTGTATAACATAAGAAATATCGAAAGACGGATTTATATCTAAAAATGTTGTAATATCACCAAGTTGCAAGTTTAAATCAATCAATGCAACTTTTTCTTTAGTCATATTTGCTAATTCTAAAGCCAAATTTGCAGCAATAGAAGTTTTTCCAATACCACCTTTGTTAGAAAAAGCCGTAATGACACGACATTTTTTATTTTCATTACCACCGCTTGAAAGCTGCACAATAATTTTATTTATCGAATTTATAAACTCATCTTTTATCAAAGGTTTTGCAATAAATTCTCTTGCGCCGGCTCTCATTGCTTTTATAACTGTATCTGTTGAATATTCAGATGAAGTTACAACAATTTTACAAGTTTTGTGATTGGCTGAAATTTTAGAAATAATATCAAGAGCAAGTTCTGTTTTTTGAGAAATATCAATAATCAAAAGAGCAGGTCTGTTTTCTAAAATATAACTATAAGCCTGCACAGTATCACTCAAATCCCCAATTAATTGAATTTCTGGGATTTCATTCAAATATAATTTCTCAACCTCTTTTGATTGAGCATCTAAATCGACTAATACTGTAGGTACTTGATTTATCATAAATTTTGTCCGTTCTTATCTACTTCTACAATTCTTGGAGTTATAAAAATAACTAATTCTGTATCAACTTTTGTTCTACTCAAACTTGAAAACAAAAATCCTAACCCTGGAATATCACCTAATAAAGGAATTTTTTTATCGGCTGATGTTGATTTATGATTTAGCAAACCTGCAATTATCAAAGTTTCACCATCTGCAAGTTCAACCGTTGTATCAACTTTTCTTGTTTTAAATCCTGGAGGAGCACCTGTTGCAGCTGATTGATAAGATTCATCAATTTCTGATATTTCAGGTGACAATTTTAAAACAATTCTGTTTGATTTTTCTAAAATAGTAGGAGTAAAATTAAGAATTACACCTGTATTTTTAAAGCTATAAGAAGTTGTTGATGACAAACCAATTGAAGCAGGATATGGAATTTCTTGACCAACATTAAAACTTCCTGGTTTTCCATCTATCGCCAACAATTTTGGTTCAGCTAAAATTTTAATTAAACCTTTTTCTTCAGCAGCTTGCAAATGCCAACCCAATTTTGCGGAAGAAGAACCAAATACAAAACTTCCAGTACCACTTGAAAACTGACCTGCTGCGAAATTACCTAAACCAGTTACAACACCTTGACCTGGATTAAAATTGTTATAAAAATATTCGCCAACACCAAATTCAGATGACAAAGTTTTTGTGAAATTTCTTGTCGCTTCTGTAATTTTAACTTCCAACAAAACTTGTTTTGTTAAACTTTCAGTAATATCTAAAAGTTTGATATTATAAGCTTTTATAACTTCTTCTATATTTTTCTTTACAGTACTAGAAGAAATGTGACCTGACATAATTACACCGTCATCTGTAAAAGTGTAGTGAATATCTTCATTTGGAGCTATTTTTGAAACAGCTTGAACAAAAGCATCTGTATCTTGTTGAACAATCAAATTAAAAAATACAGGCTTGTCACCATTTCCCCAAAAAATCAAACTTGTACGTCCTGCTTTCTTTCCATTCAATAACAATTCTTTTGGAGAAAGCAAAACAATATCAGCCAAATTTGGATCAGTTAGAGAAATTCTTTTTACTGGTTCATCAAATTTTATAAGTTGAGTTTTTCCACAAACAGCATACAATTTTTCGTTTGTATCTTTGTATGGATTGATATTTGTTGTTTTATAATCTCCTTGATTTTTTACAACTTGAGCAACAGGTTCAGCACTTGCTTTCAAAAATTTTGCTGAAACTATTGATAATATAAATAAAACTATTAAAAGTATAATACTCTTTTTCAAAATCTCCCCCTAATCAAACGTAACCTTCGATTTGACATTTGCCTCAATCACCTCAACTGACGGAGTATGAACAGAAGGTTGAATTGGTTCTGGTAAATCAGAAATTCCAGACAAATCCGAAATTGGTGGAGCTGAAGGAATTTTTGACAAGTTCTTGAAATCACTATAATTATTACCAGAACTTGAAAAAGATTTTTTTACAATTTTTCTTACCATTCTATCGTTTTCATCACGAACTACCAATACAAGTCTTCCCTTTGAAGTATTTGAAATAAAATCAGAAATCGAACTTACGGGAACTTCAAAAGTTATTGAAGACGCTGTTAAAATATTTGAAGCAGGTTGTTTCTTATCCTTGCCATCATCAAGTTTTGCATCATCAAAAGCAAGAATTCTAACATGCTCCAAAAACCAATTATTATCAGGAATAGTGCTATAAATATCGACAAATTTTCCTTGTGTCATACTTTTTGCTTTTCCTTGGAAATTATCAGCAGGAAGTGTAATTGCTCTATAACCTTCACGCAAACTTACATCATCGTTTGATACCTCAGCAAAATGAGAAGCAGTAAAGACTTCACCCATGTGTATATTCTTTAACAAAACTTTTCCAATAACATCAGAACGTTTTTGAAAAGCTACAGGGTTTTCTTCATCAAAATCTTTTAATACCAACTGATTTTCAGTTACTGTTTGACCTGCCATCAAATCTGTCAATGCAATTGCGTATGCATAATTAGCAGGCTTTTGACTATTTGAATCTTTTGACATTTCAGCAATCATTTTCTTTTGTTCATTCAACTCATTTTGCATGTTTGAAAAAGTTGCATAAGAAATGAAAGTCGCCAATAAGGCAACAAGCACTGCTAGTAATATTTTAGATTTATGTTTATTGTTTCTCATCTACACTACCCTATACTCTCATTCTACTATACATGGCAATTTAACTCAAATTTTTACATATTTATTAATATTTAAGCAAAATAATAATCGCAAAATGTTTATTATTTCGCGATTATTAAAGCAATATAAATAAATAATTTAATAATTAAATTATGTTAAGTTTATCTTTTACACAAAAGAGAAACAGATGCCATAAATCTATTTTTGAATGAAAAACCGAAATATTTAACTTTTCGTGTTTCTTCTTTTTTTGCTGGTGTATATTCTTCATCTTGATAATTAATCAAAAAACGCATAAATTCAGGACTAAACATAATAACTCCTTAAAAAATAACAACCTACATATATATAAAGATTTTTTGTATAAAAAAATTGCCCCGAAAAAAGAAAAATATTAATAATTTTCACATTTTAAGATATATTCGTGCTAAACTTACTAAAAGTAAAATTAAGGAATAAATAATTATGACAAAAATTAAAGCAACAAAAATGCAAGGACTTGGAAACGATTTTGTAATCGCTGATTTTAAAGAATACAAAAAAGCAAACATGACAATGGAAGATTTTGCCATAAAAGTTTGCGACAGACATTTTGGAATGGGTGCAGATGGTTTAATAATTCCAAATCTTACCCCAGAAAATTCTTCATGCGACATAGGATGGTATTTTTACAACTCTGACGGAACGATTGCCGAAATGTGTGGTAATGGTATCAGATGCTTTGCAAAATACATTTATGACAAAAAAATTATTCAAAAAAAATCATTCAAAGTTGAAACAAAAGCAGGAATTATAGAACCTGAAATAATTGATGAAGAAAATATCAAGGTCAAAATGTCAATTCCTACACTTGAGCCTAAAAAAATTCCATATAACTCTAAAACAATTTTAAATAACAAAATAAAAGTTCAAGATAAAGAATACAATATAAACGCAATATCAATGGGAAATCCACATTGTGTAATAATAACCGAAGAACAAGATGGTGAAAAACTACTTGAACTTGCAAAAAAATATGGTTCAGAAATAGAAACTCACGAACTTTTCCCTAAAAAAACAAATGTTGAATTTATCAGCATAAAAAACAAATCTGAAATAAATTTAAGAGTATGGGAAAGAGGTTGCGGAATAACATTGGCATGTGGAACAGGAGCATGTGCAAGTGTCGTTGCATGTATTTTAAATAACTTAACAGAAAGTAAAGTAAAAGTTAATTTAGCCAAAGGAGCTTTAAACATAGAATGGAACGGCTCTATGGAAAATCCTAACCACCATGTTTTCATGACTGGACCAGCAAATTATTCATATTTTGCTAATATAATATTGTAAAATTTTTGTTTATGATACACTAATAAATATAACTGCCAAAATATAAAGGAGAAAAAAATTGAAAAACTACGAATTATTAACAATATTCAAACCTAATTTGGATGCTGAAGAAGTGGACAAAAACTTGTCAAAACTTGAAGAATCTTTAAAAAAATTCAAAGGAAAAGTTGTAGAAGCTGAAAAAATTGGACGTAAAAAATTAGCTTACGAAATCCAAAAATTCAGAGATGGTTTCTTTGTAACTCAAATCATCAGCATTCCTGAAGATAAAGTTGCAGATTACAAAAGATTGTTGAAATTAAACGACAATATTTTGAGAATTATGCTTTTAGACGTAACAAAAAAATACGCTGTAAAATAAGGATTAATTATGACAATAGCAAAAGCAGTAATTAGTGGAACAGTATTCAGAGCACCTGAAGAAAGATTTACAACAAACAATGTTGGAGTTACATCTTTGGTTCTTGATATAGGCGAAAAAGATGAAACACTTGTTAGAATTATCTCTAAAAGAACAGCATTGTCAGAAATTTTATCTACAATAGAAAAAGGTGACAGAATCATTGTTGAAGGTAGATTACAAACAGCTAATGCAAAAATGGATGATGGTTCAGAAAGAAAAATCTATGAACTAGATGCAAACACTATTGAAACAATGGGTGCAAATGCTAAATCATCAAGCGCTTCTTCAAACGAAGATATCGTTAAAATTCAGGATGAAGATCTTGGAGAAGAATTAATAAGCGAAGAAGAAATTCCATTTTAAGTAAAATTAAAAAGTAAAGTAAATAGAAAATAAGGCTAGAAAGGGCTGAATAAAATGGCAAGAGATAAAGATTTAGACAAAAAGAAACACAAAAGTTGCAGCTTTTGTATTGATAAAGTAGAAGAAATCGATTACAAAGATGCTTCTAAAATCAGAAGATACTTAACTGAAGCTGGTAAAATCATTCCTAGAAGAATCACAGGTACTTGTGCAAAACACCAAAGAATGATTTCTAGAGCAGTAAAAAGAGCTAGAGAAGCTGCAATTATTGATTACGTTTTTGACTAAGGTGTGAATTATGGAAAAAATAACTATACGTTCAGACCGAAAAGATGATTATACTTTTCAATACAAAGGTGAAGATGTAGTTCTTCAAGCAGGTAAAATAATAAGTATCGCAGATGGTTTAGCAGAAGTTGTACTTCCTACTTGCAAAATGAAGATAATGCACAACCTAATTGTTATCAAAGATTAATCAAACTAAAACAAAAACTAAAAAGAGCGACAAAATCATTTGATTTTGTCGCTCTTTTCTACCCTATACTCTACTTATTCTGCAATTTTCCCATCTTTTTCATTCTCATATATATTTGAGAATGAATTGAATTTGCCTTATTTATATACGCGGTTAGCATTTCGTATCTATTTATTGTTTCTCCATAAGGAGTTTTTAATAAAATCAATTCATCAACACTTTCATTAATATTATTCAAATCTTTTAAAGCATCTTTCATA
>JAKSUT010000037.1 GCA_024408705.1 bacterium
ATTTATAATTCTTTGCATAAAAAAATATGCTTGCTTTCGCATGTATCTTTTTTTTATTTAAATTAAAAAAAATTATAAATGTTTTTCAATGTTTGAAACAATTGAAGATTTTGGCATTAAACCAACAAGTCTTTCAACAGCTTCACCATCTTTGAATAAAAGTAAACTTGGTAAACCGCTGATAGAATATTCTTTTGCGATTTTTAAGTTTTCATCAGTATTAACTTTTACAACTTTAACTCTACCTGAAAATTCTTCTGCAATTTCATCCATAACAGGACCAAGTTTTCTACAAGGACCACACCATGGAGCCCAAAAATCTACAACTACAGGTGAAGCAGAATTAATTACTTCTTCTGAAAAATTGTTATCTGTAACTTCTATTGCGTTTGACATTTACACATCTCCTCTAAGTAATAAATTTTTATTTCGTTTCCTCTACTCTATCATAAATTAAAAAATATTTCAATCATACAAAAAGATATAAATTAAATCTGTTCATATTTTAAACTTTATGATAAAATTAGTTTGGGGGAATTAATGGCCAGAAAAAAAATAATTGAAATAGTTTTAGATACAGAAACGACCGGTCTTGATTATACAAGAGAAAGACTTGTTGAGTTTGCTGCCGTTAGACTTGAAAACGGCAAGATTAAAGACGAATTTCAAACTTTGATTAATCCTGAACAACATATTAGAAAATCAAGCATCGCAATTCATGGTATTACTCCGGATATGGTTGCTGATGCTCCAACAGAAGCAGAAGCGATGCCAAAAATTTTGGAATTTATTGGCGATTATCCAATTGTTGCTCATAATGTTATTTTTGATTATTCGTTTTTGAACGAAGCTTCTATGAGAGTTACAGGAAAAAAATTAGAAAACGAAAGAATTGATTCTCAATATATGTTTAAAGAAATTTATCCTGATTTAGAATCACATGGACTTCAAGCATTGACGGATAAATTTAAGGTAGAATTAAAAAATCATCATAGAGCCATGGCTGATACTATGGGGTTAGCTTTGGCTTATCCAAAACTTAAAAAATTGTATTTGCAAAAATATGATTGGGAACAAAAACAAATTGAAAATATAGAATATTTATTAGAACGTTATTTGCGTATTCAGCAAAGTGTTTCTGTAATGCAATCAGAATTACAAGATTTGAAATCTGTTTTTAAATTGTATTTTGATTTAGGTGGAAAACCTGTAAAAGCTCAAACTGGAGAAACTTTGGTGTACCAATCACGTCAGTCTTTTGCTTATGATTTTGATAAGATAAAAGATGTTTTAGAAGAAATTGGTGCTTTGAATAAAGCTGTAAAATTGAATAATGGTTTCGTAGATAGACTTGTTGGCGGACAAAGTATTGATGAAGAAAAAAGAAATATCATCAAAGATGCACGTCAAGAATTGTCTGAAACGCGAAATGTTCAAGTTATAAAAGTTGGTAAGTAGGTAAATAGATAAAGTAGGGTAATATTATGCTAAAAGCAGTAATTGATTTTTTTAAAGAACCTCCTGCAAAGGAAGAAATTAAAGACGAAGAACAAGTAAAAAAGATGTATTCTCATTTTAGATGGAGAGTATTCTATTCAAGTTTTATTGCATATATCGTATTCCATTTATGCCGTAAAAACTTAGCTGTTGCTTTGCCTTCAATGGGTAAAGAATTACATCTTACAAATACAGAGTTAGGTTTGTTAGGTTCAACTTTGTATTTGACTTATGGTATCGGTAAATTCGTAAACGGAATTTTGGCCGATAGATCAAATGTAAGAACATTTTTGCCAACTGCGTTGATTTTGTCAGCAATTTGTAACTTCTGTTTCGTAATTAGTGCAATTTTTGTTACTCCGGGTCATGTTTCATTCTTTGGTTTGCCAAGTGCAACTATTTTATTATGGTTAATGGCATTTTTCTGGGGTGCTAATGGTTGGTTCCAATCAATGGGCTTCCCACCTGTTGCAAAAACATTGTCTTATTGGTTCTCAAATTCAGAACGTGGTACTAAATGGTCAATTTGGTCTACTTCTCACCAATTAGGTGTGTTCTTTGCCGTTATGTTATCAGGTTTTGCTATTGAACATTTAGGTTGGAAAGCTGCTTTTTATGTTTCAGCTATTGTTTGTGTAATTACAGGTGCTTGGTTATATAACAGACTAAGAGATAAACCTCAATCTTTGGGTTTACCTGATATTGAAAAATATAAAAATGAACCAACAGTAGTTGCTGAAAAAGATTCAGAAGCTGATCTTTCTTATGGTCAAATCTTTAAAAAATATATTTTGTGCAACCCAGTTATCTGGATGTTAGCAGTAGCTTATATTTTCGTTTATATTGTAAGATTTGGTACTGAAGATTGGCTTGTTAAATATTTAGTTGAAGTAAAAGGTGATTCTCTAACCTTAGCAAGTTCAAAATTGAGTTCTCTAGCTTTGATTGGTGCTTTCGGTGCAATCTCAGCAGGTGTTATTTCAGATAAAGTATTTAAAGGTAACAGAACTCCAATTAATATCATTTTCTTAGTTGGTTTAGTTGTAAGTTTGATTTGTTTCCAACTAAATACTAATTCAATGATGGACTTTGTTTGGGCTGCTTTGATTGGTATGTTTACATCTGGTCCTCAACTTCTAATCGGTGGACTTTGTGCAGTTGAAAGCAGTTCTAAAAAAGTTGCATCTGCTTCAATTGGGTTTACTGGTGCATTCGGTTACTTAGGTGCTGTTTTATCTTCATCAGGAACAGGATTTATGGTTGATAAATTCGGTTGGAACGGTGCAATTTATTTCTGGATTATCGCAGCAATTATTTGTATTGTTATTTGTTTCGGTATCTGGGGATTTGATGTTGCTAGAAAGAAAAAAGCACAAGCTAACCAATAGTTAGTTAAAGAATATAATGATTTAGCGCGGCTCAAGAAAATTCTTGAGCCGCGCTTTTCGTATTCTTATTTGTTGATAATAGTTTATCTTAATATAGCATTATCTGCAATTTTAGAAAGTTTTATAGCAAAGTCTATTACATTTTGTTCTTTTTCATATCCGAAAAAAGTAAATACAGGTTTATACCAAGAACCTTTGGAATTGCTAGTTAAATTTGACGTCATATTAAATATAGGAATTCCGCCAGATTGATATAATGCCAAATTTGTATTAAGTTTTTTCCCATCTATAAAACTTGATCTTGAAAAAACAAATTTGCCAGGCAATAATAAACCATTAGAATTTTTTATTAGTAATATTGCACCATAACTTTCAATAAGATAATTCCCATTTTGGCGTCTTAAATTAAATATCGTAGCACCATCACTTTTTTTGTAAGGTTCTTTTTCTGCATTTTTTACAATTTCAGAATCATCTAAATATTTGCCTACAATTTTGCCACGTCCAGAATTGGAAGTCCATTCTGTATAATATTTTCGCATACCACAAACTATAGCTTTGGGTTCAACAAAAATTGTTTTTGTAATTGAATCGTAAAAATTACCTGCTTTTGCATTTGCATCGTATTTTTCTCTACCATGTGCTAATTCATCTGAAGTGTTTTGAATGATTTTAACGTAAGGTATCATAATATCTTCTGAATTTGTATTTATCACAAATTCATTTTGTTTTATCATGTTTGATTTTGTTTGATTTTGTAAATTATAATTTTCGCACATAATTTTTTTCCTTTTTGAAGTCTTAAAAATTATATCAATAAATAAAGTATAATTTTAAATATTTTTTACCTGTCTTGTAATTTATTCTATCAAATAGGTAAATAAATGTCAAATTATTACCCAATATCACGTTCTGCTATTTTATTAAAAATTATAAAATTATACAGAGGTAAAAATGAGTAATTTGAAAATATTATTTGGGCGCAAAATAAAAGAATATCGTAAGAAGAAAAATTATACACAAGCAAAACTTGCTGAACTAGTAAATGTTGATGATAAGCATATTAGTTGTATTGAAAGTGGAAAGAATTTTCCTTCTGCTGATTTAATTGAAAGAATTTCTATATCATTGAACATAGAGCCAAAAGATTTATTTGAGTTTTATTATTTGCAAGATATTCCAGATTTAAAAACTGATATAGTTTCAATGCTTGATAAACTTAATCAAAATGATTTGTCGTTAGTACATAAGTATATTAGAACATTTTTATTAAAATAATAATTTTTATTATTTTATTATTTAGAATTGAATTAAGAATATCGCAATGAATGATGCAACAACAAGAGCTGGTCCGAATGGCAAGAATGTCAAACCTCTTTCTTCTTTTTCTTCGTCGGTTGTTGTCTCATCTGTGTTTTCTTCAAATTCTTTTATTTCTTTTCTCATATTTTTTATAATTCTTTGGCAGATATAGAAACCTAAAGCGCCTAGTATTGCTATCATTACAAGATATAAAATTTCATTTATTTTGAAATTAACATTTAAAGTTATCATTATTGCAAGATATATAAAAAATCCGATAAATGCATAAAATGTTCTGAAATCTTTTTTGTCAAAAAGTTTTTTCAAATAAATTGGAATAGTAAAGCAGATTTGAACAATAAGAGCATATACAATAATTGTTATTACATATCTCCAACCAAAAATAGCGCCAAGTGCGGCTGTGATATAGGTGTCACCTTCGCCGAAAGCTCTTGTCCCTGCAATTATATAACCGATTCTTGCAAGTATTTCCATTAAAACTATGCCGATTATAATACCACCAAGTGATGCTAAAATAGAGCCATTTATTGGTATTTGAAAGAATTTTAGGTTAAGTAAAATTTGTCCTTGATATAGGTTTGGGATATTGAATAAGTTATATAACAAGCCTCCACCAAGTAACAAATAAGCGTGTGTGTCGAAGATGATTTTTTCTTTTATGTCTGTCATTGCTAAAACTATTAATAGTGATGCGAAATACCATAAAAATAACATATTAAAGCCAAGTCCGACTTTAAAAAATATTCCGACAAACATCAGCCCTGTAAATAATTCTACTAAAGGGTATTGAATACTAATTTTTTCACTACAATATGCGCATTTGCCACGTAAAATTATGTATGAAAGAATTGGAATATTGTGGTACCATTTCAATTGTTTTTGGCATTTTGGACATTTTGAACGAGGTTTTATTATTGATTCATTTGCTAATCCGCGTAAAACAATTACATTTAAAAAACTTCCGATAGAAATTCCTATTAAGAATATTAATCCCATTAGTATTGATAAAATTAGTAAAAGTTGTGCAAATGATAACATTAATCTTCCTTCGTTTTTGTGATTATGTCGTACATATCACTTAATGCTTGTTTTAAACGTCTCGAAACTTGCATTTGAGAAATGTTTAATCTCTCTGCTATTTGACGTTGGTTAAGGTCTTCGTAGTAATTTAGTTCTATTACTTCTTTAAGTTTTGGTTTAAGTTTTGAAATAGCTTTTGTAAGCATAATTTTTTCTTCATAAGAAGTTAAAAATTCTTGATAATCTCCTGATGGGATTTTGTCTGCCAGTGAAGTTGCATCATCATCTTCGTAAGACATTGTTTGGTCTAGCGAAATTGTGCTTTTTCTTCTGTCTATTTCAATAATATTGTTTACTTTTTCGATAGGAAGTGCCATTTCTTCCGCGATAAGTTCTGATGTGGCATCAATTCCTTTTTCTGAAAACTTTTTAATAACGCAATTTATTCTATATGCAAGCTCTTGAATTTCTCTTGGAGCTTTTATCATTGAGGCTTTATCTCTTAAATAGTGACGAATTTCGCCTGTGATAAGATAGGTTGCGTATGTTTTAAATTTTGTTCCAACATTTGGGTTGAAAAGATTTATTGCTTTTATAAGTCCAATTGAGCCTACTTGAATTAAATCATCGATGGGGTCTGTTGAACGTCTTGCAAGTCCGCAAGCAATTCGTTTTACAAAAGGCATAGCCGCAACTACGATAAGGTCTTGGAGTTGTTTTTTGACTTTTGCGTCTTCAGTTTTGCTGAAATCCACAAGCCATTCTTGAATTTGATTGAAATTTTCTTCTTGTGCTACCAATTCTTCACTCCAATACGATGTAATACCTTTGTATCAGTTTAATTATACCATTAGAAATGATTTTTTGTAAAGATTATTTTCTGATAACATTACCTAATTGTTTTAAATAGTCTGAGTTCGCTTTAATTGTATTTTCTGTTGCAACGATAGAAACAGTTGGGTTTGTTGAAAAGATATAATTTGCGGCAGCTTGTACATCTTCTAATGTTATTGAATCTATTAAATCAAGAACTTGGTTGTCTGAAGTAGCACCATAGAATGATTTTACACCTAATAAAATTGAAACGTTTTTGTCAGCTGTTAATTCTGTGCTGTTTAAAATGTTGTTTTTAAGGTTAAGTTTTGCACTTTCTAATTCTTCTTCTGTTACACCTTCTTTTACTATTTTTTCGATGTGTTTGTTAAAGCCTGTAATTGATTTTTCAAGGTTGTCGTAAGGTTCATTTTTGCCTGTGCCGTTATCTGTTGTTGTTTTGATATATAAATATTCAACCCCAGAATTATCGCAATATCTTGTTTTTGAGTGAACTTGGTAGGCTAATTTTTGGCTTTCTCTTAAATCTAAGAATAATCTTGATGAAGCAGTACCGCCCAAAATTGTATTCATAATAGCAAAAGTTGCAGTATCTTTTAGGTTTTTGTTTGTTTTGAATTTGTAACCCATTTGGATTTCTGCTTGAGATTTATTGTGTGTTTGAACGATTACATTCTTGTCTGTTACTGGAACGTAAGAGTCAAATAAAGAGGCTTTTGCAGGTTTGAAAGTTTGGAAATCTGTGCATAAGTTACTTAAAATTTCACTTTTTAAATCTGTTTCTTTATTATCAAATGGAGCAGAAATTACTGTTTGTGCTTGTGCATTATTCATCAAATATTGATAGAAACCTTCAATATCTTCTAATTTTATGTTATCAAGATTTGCTAATATGTCTTCTGGTGTCGTTGCATAGAATTGACCTTTGAACATTTCAGCCATAAGTGCATCTTGAGAATTTTTATCAATTGTGATTATGTTATCTAAAATTAGATTTTTTGCATATTTCAAATCTTCTTCTGTGAAACGAGGAGTTAATAATACTTTTTTGAATTCTTGAATAGCAGAAGATGCTTCTTTTGGTAAAAACATTGCATTTATATACATTTGATTTTCTGATGCGTCAAAGCCAGCTTGAATACCTTGTGTTTCAAGGTTAGTGAAGAAAGTTTTTTTGTCTTCTTCTGCTGTTCCTCTGTTTAAAATTATTGATAAAATTTCAGCAACTCCAGGTTTTATGTCTGCTGGAGCTTCTGTTTTTAGTATCATATCCATTGCAACTAAATCTTTATTAATAGTTTGAGTTGTTACTTGCATATTGTTTGGAAGTTCGTATTGATTTAATTTTGTTTCATCAATTGCTTCTTTGTGAATACTTTTGCCGAAAGATACTGCATTTGTTTTTGAGTAATTTTCTTTGATTGATTGAGCATTAGTGCTTTGAGGGTGAACTATTGTTATTGCAACTTTGCTCATATCAAAATATTTTTTTGCAAAATCAACCATATCTTTAGCAGTCATTTCATCAATGACTTTTTCGAAATCTACAACGCTTTCAATATCATTATCAAGCATTGCTGTTCCAACTGTTTGGTTGATTAATTCTGAACTTTCAAATACTTGCGCTAAGTTTAGTTTTAATTTGTTTTTTACAATTGCAAGTTCTTCTTCTGTTGGAGGATTTTCTTCTAAATCGTTTATTTCATCAAATACTAATTTTATCGCGTCTTCAATATTTTCTTCAGTCGTTTGAGTTGAGAATAAAATTACTGTGTTATCTGTAGGTTTTGTTCCCATTCTGTCTGTCGCTAAATATGCGTTTGTTTCGATTTTATCTAATGTTTTGTTTAATCTTGCAGTTGAAGAGCCTACCAAGAAGAATTGGAAAGCATCAAGTAAAATTTTGTCTTTTGTTTCATTGTTTTTGGGACCACTAAAACCAATACTTACGATAGATGCATTTGTTTTATCAGAGATGATATCGTTTCTAACTGTTTTGTTTATTGGAGTTAGATTTTCGTATTTTCTTGCTTTTGTTGGTTTTGCTTCAGATTTGAAATATTTTGAAACAAGTTTCATTGTTTCGTCTGGAGTTACGTCACCTGTTATGACTGTAACCATATTTGCAGGATAGTAGTTTCTTGAATAATAATCTATTACATCTTGTTGAGTAAGTTTATTGATATTATCTACTGTTCCACCAATAACGTCTTTTGAAGTGGTTTTTATGTTGTATAAAAGTTTGATTGTGTTATTGGTTGCGATATTTTCAGGATCATCTAAAATCATATTTATTTCAGATGTTACAGGACCTTTTTCTTTTTCCAACATGTTGTTGGCAAATTTTGGAGTTTCAAGCATTGTTGCGTGAAGTTTTATTTTTGTTTCTAAATCGCCTTCATTTAGAAGGTTTGATTGAATATAGTAATCTGTTGCAGCAAAACTTGTTGAAGCATTAGTGTAAGCTCCCATTTTGTTCACTGTTGAGAAAAATTCTCCAGCATCAAGTCCATCAGAACCATTGAATAAATTGTGTTCAATAAAGTGGCTTATGCCACGAACATTATCCGGTTCGTTCATTGAACCTGTGTTTACATAAGTTTTTACAAATGTCGGACCTTTTTTAGGTAAGATTACAACACGTTGTCCGTTTGCAAGTTTGTAGTTATAAGCAATTGTGTTGCAAGGCAGTTTAATAGTGCCTAAAGAAGCGTATTTTTGTGGAACTTTTACATTGTAGTCAGGAGTTATAACAGGTGATTTTTTGTTGCTTTTTATAGGATTGTCAATACCAAGAGAACTTTTGTTGTCCTCTTGTACAGGTACATAGCGTACATTCGCTTTAAAATTTATATTACTAACTTGATGAATATTCACAAAAAATCCTATAACTACAATTGTATATTATATAAAAAACTAATTTTTTTTAAAATTGACTTTTTTAGATGTTTTTTCTTAATAAAATTTAAACTTTGTTTTTTTTGTAATATAATTTTTTTATGGTTGAAAATGAATTGGATATTATAAATACTTTTATAGTTGCGAAAAATTTCGAAGAAGCTAAAAAACATTTGATAGATTTAGTTTCAAAAGATGGCAAAAATATTGAAGCGCTTAAATTATTAGGTTTATGCAATTTGAATTTGAAATTGTATAACGAAAGTAAATCAAATTTTGAAACTGTTGTTAAATATTTTGCTGATGATGCAGCATCTTGGTTTTATTTGGCAAATAGTTATGATTTTCTAGGCGACTTTTTGTATGCAAAAACCGCATATTTGAAAGTTATTGAACTTAGAGAAAATTATATTGAAGCATATAGAAATCTTGGCGTGATTTATGTAAAGACTAAGGAATTTGAAAAAGCTATTGAGTTAATTGAAAAAGGCTTAAAACTTGCTCCTGATGATTATTTGCTTTATTATGTCGGTGGCTCTGCATATTTATCAATTTAT
Organism: bacterium; assembly: GCA_024408705.1. Lineage (GTDB taxonomy): Bacteria > Cyanobacteriota > Vampirovibrionia > Gastranaerophilales > Gastranaerophilaceae > JAKSUT01. Next base: position 9,518 of record JAKSUT010000037.1, read on the forward strand.
GATTTTACTAAAAGTATTGAATATCTTGAAAAAGCAGTTAGCTATAAACCTTCAAATTCACAACTTTATAACAATTTAGGAACTGCATATTTGTCAATCGGAGAATATCAAAAAGCACTTGATAATTTCTTGATTGCTTGTGAGTATGACGCTACAAATTCTTTGACATATTACAATATGGGTTCAATTTTGCAAATTAAAAGCAAACATGATGAAGCTTGTGAATTTTTTGAAAAAGCGTATGCATTGGAACAAAAAGATATTTATTTGGTTTCACTTGCTCTTTCAGAATTTAAGTCTGGTAAATATGAAAACGCTGCAAAGCATTATAAAAAATTGATAAGTTTAAATCCTGAAAAATCTAATTTTAAATATAATTTAGCTTGTTGTTATGAGATGTTATGTGAGTATGCAAAAGCAACAATAATTATGGAGCAGTTGTTTACTCTTAATCCAAAATCAAAATCAATTGCAATAAAATTAGCAGATTTATATCTAAATCAAGGTAATCCAGTTAAGGCTAAGAGTGTTTTTGAACATTATATGGCTCAAGGTTTGGCTTCTGATGATATTTATTTTTGCTATGCAAATATATGTTTGAAAACAGGTGATACTGATTTAGCTCAAAATATATTTAAAAAAGTTATTGAATTAAATCCTGAATCAGCAGTTGCTCATAAAAATTTGGGTGTTTTATATCTTTCAAAACGTTTATTTGATTATGCAAAAGATGAATTTGAAAAAGCATATAGTATTTCTTCAAATGATGGTGAAATTGTTTTTGAATATGCAAACTTTTTGCATGCAACAAATGAATTTGAAAAAGCAAAGGATATGTATTTAAAAGCGATTGAAATATATCCTGAAAACCCTAATTATAAACTTTTTGCAGCAATAAATTATAGTAGTTTAAACGATTTAGAGTCTGCTGAAAAATATGTTGATGAGGCAATGAAACGATTAAGTACAGTTTTTGCACTTCAAACTGCTGCAAGTATTTATTATGCAAATAAAAATTATAACAAAGCGTTTACTGCTCTTGTGAATATTTTAGAACGTGATGTGAAAAATATTGATGCTAAAAACTTATTAGCACTTGTTTATATTGGAAAGAAAGAATATGAAAAAGCTAATAATCTTTTAGAAACATTGATTGAAAGTTTTCCAACAAACACAATGTTACTTGTAAATAGTGCAAAATGTTTAGAAAAAATGAAAAATTATGAGCTTGCAAAAGAACGCTTGAGCAAAGTTTTAGAAGTTATCCCAGATGCAGAAGATGCACTTGCTTTAATGAAAAAAGTTGAAAAGAAATTAGTTAAATAATTTTTTAATGAATTAGTGCTTCAAATTGTTTTAGAGTGTCTGTTCCAACTAATTCTTCAAGAGCCGCTCTTTTTGAAAGGAAGTTAGCTTGAGCATTCATTTGTTTGTCCAATGCTTCTCTATAATAAGCATCTGTTATTAAAATGAGTTCTTTTGAACCGTTTTGAGCAAGCAAATAGTTTTGGTGTCTTTGTTTTGCCATTTCTGTTGTCATTGCTAATAGTTTTTTGCTTGTCATATATTCAAAATATCTGTTAGTTATTTTTTGTTGTAAATCATCAACTTTTCTAACCAAGATGATCATATCTGCGTCATTTACTTTTGTATATTTATAATTTAGAGCTTTATCATCTTGTGAAAATGAACTTAAAACAGTTCCTCCTAAAAATGAAGCCGTAGATAATATTGCATTTCCAGAACTTGCACCAACAAGTGTAGACATACTTGCGATTGATTGTAGTACTTTTTTTACTGATTTTTCATCAGGTTTATCTTTGTCAGGATTTGATAATTTGTATAGCGCAAATTTTATGATATCGCTTTTTGTAGCAGCTCCTTGCCATAGAATTGAAAGTGCTTGCATCATATCGTCTGCATCCATTTGCAAATCTTGTGAAATTTCTTTTGAAATTCGTTTGATACTCAAATCTGCATAAGTTAATTTCTCAATCGCTTCAAATTGATTGACTTCATTTGTTGTTGTGCTTTCAACAACATCTTTTTGAGCATTTGCTTTTTGTTCAATATCGTCTGTTGTTCCTACTCTATAAGATGGGTCTTTGACAGAGTTTAAGTCTTCATAAGTCATTGCAAATGAAGGTGTTGTTGTTATTAATAGTGAAATAAGTATATAGATTAATTTCTTCATTTTTTTGCACCACCTTTCACAAGAGTTGAATTAAGGTTGTATTGGTACAAGTTTAATTTATCAACAGCTTTTTTTCCTGCCAGTCTTTGTAGTTCAAGATGATATTTTTTTGCTCTTTGTGTGCATTCAAATTCTTGAATTACCATTCCGTCATAAAGTGCTGAAGATATTGAAATATCTAATATATCGCCTTTATCAAGTGCTTTGGTATAATTCTTATGGTATAAAAGTAATCTTTGTCTTGATTCTTTTATTTGACTTAAAGTGCTTTTGTAGTTGTAATATACTTCGATAATATTATCTTGTAGGCTTTCAATAAGTCCTGCAAGTTCAATTAATTCTGTATCTGTTAAAGGTATTTCCTGTGGTATATTTTTTTTGTTCAATAAGTTTTGGGCAAGTCTGCCAGCTGCAAATGCTCCGGTTTGAATAAATGGATCTGCTCCCATAAAAGATGGGACAAATGAACTTCCACTAATTACTGCATTAAGAGTTTTTGCCATAAGTGATGAATGGATTCTTCTTTGGCTTTCTGGGGTTGCAAGCTTTTTTAGAGCAAATTCAATAACTTTGTTGTTTTCAACAGTCCCTTTCCATAATAATTCTATATCTGCTAAATCTTTTGATTGTTGAAGTTTGACAAGTTCGTCCATAATTTGAGTATCTGTTAAGAGGAGTGAACCTTTTATCGTTTTTTGTTGAGTTTGGAGTTCTATTTTATTTTTTTCTACGTTGTTAAGTTGTATTTCTTCCAGCGCAAAGCATTGCAAA
>JAKSUT010000038.1 GCA_024408705.1 bacterium
TATACTACATGAAGTATTGCAATTTTAACTCAATTAAATGTATGATTTTTGTATGGAAAATTTATCAAAAAAAGTTTATCAAATGTTTATAATGGGTGCAGAAGGTGTTGATTTTGAAAAAGAAATTAACCTTAAATCTGCATTGAATAAAGGTTTGGGCGGCGTAATCTTTTTTACAAGAAATATTTTATCAGTTGAACAAACTCGTGATTTTATAAATAAAATTAAATCAAATTCAAAAAATTATCCTTTTTTAGCGATTGATGAAGAAGGTGGCAGAGTTGAAAGAACAGAAAATATTTTTGGTGGAAAGAAATTTTTGAGTGCAAAATATGCGACGGAAAAAGGGGAAGATTTTTTAAAATTTCAGACGGAAGAAATTTCAAATTTACTAAATTCAATGGGTTTTAATTTGAATTTTGCTCCTTGTGTTGATGTAAATACAAATCCTAATAATCCAATTATTGGTGAAAGAGCTTTTTCTTCTTCTGTTGATGAGGTTATCAAGTACGGTAAAATTGTTACAGAAACATATTTAAAAAATAATATAATTCCTTGTTTAAAACATTTTCCAGGTCACGGAGATGCCGATGCTGATAGTCATAAGGTTTTACCTGTGCTTGATATGTCATTAGACGAAATGGAAAAATATCATATAAAACCATTTAAAGAAATAAATTCTCCAATGATAATGGTTGCACATTTGCATTGCAAAGCCTTTGATAGTGATGTTATTCCGTCATCTTTGAGTAAAAATGTTTTGTTGTATTTAAAAAATAAAATTGGTTTTGACGGCTTAATAATTTCTGACGATATGGTAATGGGTGGTGTTGTAAATGGCGCAAACCCAGTTGAATCTGCAATTAAAGCTATTAAAGCAGGTGTGAATATTTTGCTTTATCGTTTTAGTGATGATGAAACTTTAAATATTGTAGAAGAAGTTATAAAAGAAGCTAAAAAAGATAGTTTGCTAGCTGATTGTGTAGAGTATTCTTATAATAAAATTTTGAAATTAAAATCTGATTTTTTTACTTTGTGTAAACAAATGTAACAAAACCCTTAAAAACATGAAAGTTATTAGCTTTCCGTGCCGATATTCATGTCAAAGAATAATATAATAAGGATTGGAAGGTAGCTTATGACACTTTTTCACAAAACATCAGGTAGCGGAGTAAATTTCGACGGTGGCGCAGTTTCACAATGGGCGAAATATAAAACAAATCGCTCTTCTTATGATAATTATAGTGGTTCAAATATAGATTTGTCTAAATATTTGGAACACAATGACGATGTGTCAGAAGAAGAAAAAGAAGCACAAAGAATAGCAAATGAACATGCTAGATTGCAAAATAATTATCAAAAAGTTCAAAATGTAATGTTGGGCGTTCAAGTTGCTGGCGAATGCGTTAAAGTAGTTTCATCAGTAGGTGATTTGATTGGTGGAATGTTTGATAATGCAGCTGCAAGAAATGCCGCAGCAGGTGCTGGCGCAGGTGCAGTAGGTTCATCTTCAGTAGATATTTCAGAAGTTTCTAAAGCAACTTCAACAGCCACAAACTCATTAAAAGAAGCAATGACAAATTATGAAAAAACAGGTGATTATGATGGTTTAAAACAAGCAATTTCCACAGCAAAATCTACAAAATCAACCTGTGAAAGCACTTTGGCTAGTTTGGATAATTCAGTAGATGTATCTGCTAAAGAAGGTGAGTTGAAAAATGCAACAGATGAATTTGATAAAAAAGATAATGCTTTAACAAATGCAAATAATGCATATGATACAGCATTAAAAGAAAAAGATGAATATGAAAAAGGCGAATACGCAAAAACCAAAGAAGAATATGATACTAAAAATAAAGCTGTTTCAGATGCAGATAAAGATTTAGGAATAAAAACTCAAGCATTGCAAGATGCAGAAAAAGCAGAAACTGAAACAGAAGGTGTAAAAGCTTCAAATCAAACAGCGTTAGAAACTGCAAAAGGTGAAGTGACAGAAAAAACAACTTTATTTAATAATGCAGTGCAATCAGCTAATGCGGCAAGAGCATCATATAATGCTCTTATGAGTAATCCAAATGCAACTCCTAATCAAAAGTCAACAGCAAAAGCAAATTTAAAAACTGCTGAAAAAGCTCAAAAAGATGCAGAAAAAGCGCTTGATGCTGCTAAACAAGAACAAGTAAAAGCAGAAAATAATTTAAAAAAAGCAGAAGAAGAACTTAATAAAGCAACGAAAGCAAAAGAAAATGCTCAAACTGCAAAAAATGAAGCAGAAAAAGCATTATCAGATGCAAAGGCAGCTTTTGAAGGTCTTGGTGATAAGATGCAAGAAGTTCAAACAAATCTAGATGACAAGAAAAAAGTTGTTTCTGAAAAAGAAACAAAAAGAAATAGTGCACAAGTTGAAAAAGATGAAGCTAAAATTGCTAAAGAAAATGCAGAAAAGGCATTGAAACAAACAAAAAAAGATGTAGAAAATAAAAAGAAACAGGTTAAAAAAGATATAGCTTCAATTGAAGCATCAATTACAAAAGCAGAACAGCAAGTAAGTTATAGAGAAGCTGGTTCTAAAAATGAATAAGAAAGAAAAAATAAATAAAAAAGGCGGTCGATGAAATCGACCGCCTTTTTTATTTATAACTTTTATTCTAGCATTGTGTTGCTAATTCAAAAGGTTTTTCTGAAACTTTGTGAGTTTCCATATCTATAATGCCTCTTTTTAATTCTGTGAAAGAAGAATTTTTAGAGCATAATTTTTTTCTTAAAAATTCGTAAGAAATTTTAGGATCACATTTGTCACCGCATGTAAATAAATCAACTGCAGCATATCCCAATTCCGGCCAAGTATGTATTGCTAAATGACTTTCTGCAATAATTACTACTCCGCTTACTCCGTATGGATTGAACATATGAAAACACTTTTGGACAATAGTCGCACCACATTCTAGCGCTGACTCTACCATAAGTTTCTCTATAAGCTTGACGTTATTCAAAATGTTTGGATCGCATTCAAAAAATTCTGCTAATACGTGTTGTCCTAAATGGATTTGTTTTTTTCCATTTTTCATTGAGGTAAAAGGTGATGTTGTTATTCCCAATTCATGTGCCTCCTAATGATTGCACTTTGCAACCTTGTTTTTTTCTACTACTTTTTACATAATACATTAAAACCTAAAAAAAGTACATATTGATACTATCTGAAAAAAAGTTTATATTTTTTAACATTTCTTTTAATTGTCGATTTGTTTAACTTTTTTATTATTCTTTTTTATTATAAAATTGGGATATGAATAAAATATTGATAATAGAAGATGATAGTGCCATAAATGATTTAATAAAAATCAATATGGAGTTGATAGGATATACAGCTATTCAAGCATTAGACGGGATAAAAGGGTTTGCGTTGGCAAAACAAGAAAATCCAAATTTGGTGATTTTAGATGTTATGATGCCTGATGTAGATGGTTATACTGTCGCTCAACGTATAAGACAAAATCCGCAAACAAAAGATGTTCCAATTCTTATGCTGACTGCATTATCTCAACTAAAAGATAAAGTAAAAGGTTTTGATATTGGTGTAGATGATTATTTATGTAAACCTTTTGAGATGGAAGAATTAAAAGTTAGAGTTAGAGCTTTATTAAAAAGAACTCATCAAATTCCTGAGTCTTCTGCAACAAAAGAACTTTTGACTGCTGGTGATATAACTTTGCTTCCTGAAACTTATTCTGTAAAAATTAAAGAAAAAACTGCAAAACTTACTCCGATAGAGTTTGATATTTTTAACTTGTTGTTTCAAAATCATGGCAACATGGTTTCTTCTGCCAAGTTGTTAAATGATATTTGGGGGTATTCTCCAGATGATGAAATTGAAACTATAAGAGTACATATTAGACATTTGAGAAGTAAAATTGCAAAAATTTCAGATGGTAAAAAATACATTGAAACCATTTATGGTGGCGGATATAAGTTAAATATATAAGGGATATTATGAAAGAAATTAGAAATGTATTAGTTATTGGATTGGGGGCTATCGGCTCTATATATGCAACAAAATTTTTTGATTATGATAATGCCTGCGTAAAGGTTTTGTTAGATAAATCACGTCTTGAACGATATATTGAAGATGGGATTATTTTTAATAATCAAAGATATGATTTTGAATATGTTTTGGAATACGATAGATTTTACAAACCTGATTTGATTATTATTGCAACAAAAGGAACTGATTTTAAACAATCATCAAGAATGATTAGGTCTTTTGTTTCAGAAGATACAATCATAATGTCATTATTAAATGGTATTTCAACAGAAGAAATTTTGATGGAAAAATACGGAGCAGACAAAGTTTTGTATTCTTATTATCTAGGTCATGCAAGCATGCGAAGAGGTAATAGAATTAAATTTGACGGCGAAGGTAATATTTTCTTTGGTGAAAAAGATAATACAGAATTGAGCGAAAATGTTGCTGCTGTTAAAAGATTTTTTGACCGTTGTGGAATTTCTTACAAAATTCCTCAAGATATGATTTCTTCTTTGTGGCAAAAATTTATTATTAACATTGGCGCAAATCAAACTTTGGCAATGTTAAAAGAACCTTATAGTGCGTTTAAAGATTTGCTTCATGCAAGAAATACAGCATTTGCACTTATGTCTGAAGCGGTTGAAATAGCAAAAGCTTTAAATATAAAAGATGCTGATAATTTCGTAGAAAATGCATTTGAAACTCTTTGTTATATGCCACCTCATTTGAAACCATCAATGTTGCAAGATATAGAAAATGGCAATTTGACAGAAGTTGATTTCTTTGCAGGTGAAGTCTGCAGATTAGGTAAAAAATTAGGAATACAAACTCCTAAAAATAGTCTTGCATACAACATTATCAAGTCTTTAGAACAGGCTTCAATAAATTCTTATGCTTCTGTTGAAGTTATGCAACCATAGTTAATTGATTTTAAGTTTGTTTTTATCCAAAAAGAGTCGTCAAGTTTTTGTTCAATGTCTTTTTCTAAGATAAAATAAGTTGAGCCTGAGCCTGACATAATTGACGCTGGATAAGCATTTTTGATTGCTTGTAGTTCTTTATAATCTCTTAAAAGAGCAATTTCTAAATCGTTGTGCAAATAGTTTTTGATATTTTTCATATCGTTTAGAGCTTTTGTTGTCATATTTAAATTTGGTTTGTTTTCTAGTTCAGAAAATTTAGTGTATGCTTCTTTTGCACTTATTCCAAGTTCTTTTGGTTTGATTAAAGATAATGAAAATTCTTGAAAATCGCAAGGCGCAAGAACTTCTCCTCTGCCTGTTGTGAGTTTGCAACCACCTTTTAAACAAAAATTCAAATCTGAACCAAGTGATGCACAAAGTTTGTCGATTTTTTCATCAGAAAGAGTGTTTTCTAATAATGTGTTTAGTCCTAAAAATGTTCCTGCGGCATCTGTGCTTCCACCTGCCAAACCTGCTGCGATTGGAATGTTTTTTTCTATGTGTATATCAATTTTAAAATTTTTGTCGATAGTTTCAGTAAATAGTTTTGCCGCTTTGTAAACAAGATTTTTTTCGTTGTATGGAATATCTTTGCTTGTTCCTGAAAGATTTATTTCAGTATTATTACTTTCTTCAAGTTTTATTGTTAAAATGTCAAACAAATCAATGGTTTGCATAATACTTTGTATGTCATGGAAACCGTCTTCACGTTTTTTAAGGATTTCTAATGTTAAATTTATTTTTGCAGGACATTTGATTTTAATTTGTTTCATTTTTGATTAACTCCTTAGAAAGTTCTCCAAAATCTTTTATAGAGATAGTTTCGCCTCTTGTGTTTTCTGTGAAACCAAGTGCGGTAAGAGATTTTTGAATGTTTTCTTTAGAAAAACCACCTGAAAGTAGACAGTTTTTGATGTTTTTTCTTCTCATAGAAAAAGCGGCTTTTAGTGTTTTTCTAAAATGAGTGTAGTTATCAAGTTCAAGTAGAGGTTTTTCTCTTACTGTTAGTCTGACAAGTGCAGAATCAACTTTTGGAGCAGGGAAGAAACATTTTTTTCCTACTTTTTTTATAATTTCGCAGTCTGCCCAAAATTGAGAAAGAATTGTTAGTAATCCATATTGTTTTGCAGGACTTTTTTCTGTTGCTACAATTCTTTGTGCGACTTCGTATTGAACCATAAGAATTATATCAGATATGCTATTGCGATTTTTGTTTGCTAAATCATCAATTTCTCCAAGCAAATGAGCAATAATAGGGCTTGTTATGTAATATGGAATGTTTGCAATGATTTTTACTTTGTCAGAACAAAGTTCTGATATATCAGTTTTTAAAATATCTTGATGTAAAATTTTTAAGTTGTCACAATCAATTTTTTCAAGTTGTTTGATTGCATTTTCATCAAGCTCAATTGCGATAACTTCTTTTGCATATTTTACTAATTGTTCTGTTACAAAACCAATGCCAGCACCAATTTCAACCACTGTATCAGTTGGCTGAATGTCGGCTTTTTCAATAATTGTATTTATAGCATCAGTAGAGATTAGAAAATTTTGTCCTAATCTTTTTTTTGTTCTAAAATTTTTTGCTCGTTGTAAATAATTCATGTTTATAATGATATAATAACCCAAAAATGAATACAAACGGATAAGTGTTTTTTTTATAGTGTTTTGTTAATATTTTTTATATAATTTATGGAGAAAGAAATATAATGACAATGTTTAGTGTTGATGTAGTTGAAAACGAATTTCAAAATTATATAAAAAAAGAAGCCGATTTTAAAGTCGCAATTGAATTTGAAAGGTTGCCGATTGATAAAAAAAGTTTTAAACAAGTAGATTATTTTCAAAAAAATGGTATTCAAGACTTGTTGAGAAGTTTTGCTACTCAATATGGTTGGGATTATATTGTTGATGATTATAATATAATTGGACTTTCAAAAGGTAATGATACAGTTACTTTAGAACCAGGGTGTCAATTGGAGGTTAGTTTTACTCCTGAAAAAAGTATTTCTGAAATCAAATCAAAGTTAGATAATTTTAATAAAAAAATTAATCCAATTTTAGAAAAAAGTAATATAAAATTATTGGAATATGGTATTTCACCTGTTTCAACATATCGAAATATAAATCTTTTGCCAAAAAGAAGATATGCTTTAATGGCAAATTATTTGTGGGGAATTTTGTCTGATGTGATGATGAGAGAAACGGCAGGTATTCAAGCAAGTTTTGATTTTTCAAGTGAAGATGACGCGATTAGAAAATTTAGATTGGCAAATATTATTTCACCTTTTGCAACTGCAATGTGTGCAAATTCTCCAATTAGAGGTGGAGTAGATACAGGGTATAAAACATTTAGAGCTTTAAGTTGGTTGAACACCGATAATGAAAGATGCAATTTTATGTCCAAAAAATTGTTTGAAAATTATAAAAATTATTCGTTTAAAGATTACATTGATGATGTTTTAAGTGTTCCGATGATTTTTATTTTTAGAAATGATGATATTGTAAATATCAATGGAAAAATTGATTTTAAAACTTTTATGAAATGTGGATATGAAGGGTTTGAACCCACAATGGAGGATTTTAAACTTCAAGCAAATTTGTATTTTCCTGATGTTAGGTTGAGAAATTTTATTGAGATAAGAAATCATGATTGTTCAAATCATGGTATGCAATATTCAATTCCAGCGTTTTATAAAGGTATTTTGTATAATAAAGGGGCATTGAAAGCGGCTGAAAAATTACTTTCAAAATTCACTTATAATCAGCTTAAAGAGTTTAGATATTTGGTTGTAAAAAATGCATTGGCAACAAAAATTGGAAAATATTATGCAAAAGATATTGCAAAAGAATTGTTGTTGATTTCAGAAAATTCATTGAAGGCTGAAAATAATAATGAACATCAGTTTTTAGCTCCAATGTTAGAGCTTGTAAATCAAGGTTTGTGTCCAGCAGATGTAATTCTTAAAAATTGGAATGGCTGCTGGATGAAAGATGTTAATAAATTAATCAATTATTTGAGCAATTAATTATCTCATATTTTGAAAAATTTTGTTGTAGTAAGCAAGCGAATTCATGCTGTCGTTAAGTTCGTCTTGTTTGCGTTTTGTTGTCAAATATTTTTGTAAAATAAGTTGATAATTTTCTTCGTATGTTTTTAATTTTGTTTTGTCTAAATTTTTATCGTCAGAGTCTTTTAGTTCAGAAATTTTCTTGTAAGTTTTAGACAAGATTTTTTCTGTTGAATCATAAGTTTCTACATTTGTTCCGATTTGTTTTGCTAGTTGTTTTACGGTGTAAGTTAAATTCATAGAATTTTTTTGTTCAGAATTTTTCTTTGAATTATCTTCTTTTTCTATTTCTTTTTCGACTCTAGTTAATTCTTTTTGACCTTCGTCTTCGGTTTTTATTTTTGATGTATCAACTCCATATAACTCAAGCTTTTTCTTTGTTGCATCTGTAAGAGCTTGTGGAACGTTGGTTTGCTGTTTTTGTAGATTTACATTTAAATTTATAGAGTCGTTATTCATATTTCACCTCAATTTTATATTAGTTTTAAAATATGATTTTCTCATCATACTTTTGAGGTAAAATTAAGAAAATAGAAAAATGTTAGGAGTTTTTTATGCCAAATTTTGATAAAACAGTTCCATTTGATCCGGGGTATTCAGATATTGCTTTTTCTTTTCCGATGCACATGGATTATGTTTTGGGACAATATAGAAAAGTTAAAAATAATAATCAAAAGAAATTTATGCTAATGCAGTTGGAAAAACAAATAATTGATGTTATTGAAAAAGCGACTTCGTTTTATCTTGGTTGCATTTTGTGGGGTGGTTATATCTCTTTTAGATTTAAAGACGCGCCAAAAGAGATTGAAGGCAATAGAACTTCTGAATATATAGAAAACTCAGAAGGTGAATGGGATTCTGCCGCTGAGGTTAAATATATCAAAAAATTTATAAGTTCATTTGAACGTGATTGTCAATATCTTTTGAAAAGAAAATCAAAACTTTCTGAAAATATAATGCCTATTTTAGATAGTTATGAAGAATTTGTAGATTTGAATGGTAATTTTGTAGAAACAAAATCAACTTCAGATGTAAAAGTTCCAAAAGTTGTTGAACATTTTTCAAATTATAATGAACAAAAACTAGATGTGTTGTGTGATTTGATATACAAAGTTATTGAAAATAAAAAGATAGAAGCTCTTTTAGAAATCGGCTTTTATGAATAATATTTTTTGTAAATGAAATAAAAAAGCATTGAATAAATCAATGCTTTGTGTGTTAGTTTCACTCATTTAAAAGAAGAGCTTTTACTTCTTTTCTTTTAACTTTTCGAGTGGATGTTCTAGGAAAAGGTGAATTTGTTATTAAAATGTTTTTTGGTCTTTTGTAATGAGAAATCTTTAGCGAAAGTTCTTTGATTTCTTTTCTTATAATGCTTTCTCTTTCTTTTTCGTCAGAAGTAGAATTTATCAATGCCTCACTAGGTCTTACTGCAACAAAAATATCTTCAGTTCCGTCTTTTTGTCCGCCTTTGCGAAATGCTCCAAAAACGCAAACTTCTGCAAATTTTGGACTTTGTTCGTATATTGTTTCCAAATCTTCTGGAAATATTTTTTTACCACCTGAAAGAACAATCATATTTTTAATTCTTCCTGTTATGTATATAAATCCGTCTTTGTCGATTTTTGCAATATCTCCTGTGTGCAACCAGCCGTCTTCTGATATGATTTCTTTAGTCAAATCTGGGCGGTTGTAGTAACCTGTCATTACGTTGTTGCCTTTTACTAATAATTCATTAGTTTGTGGGTCTAGTTTCACTTCTACCCCAGGGATAGCTTTTCCAACAGAACCTAGACGAACGTCATTTTGTCTGTTTATCGATACAACAGGGCTTGTTTCTGATAATCCGTAGGCTTCAAATACCTGAATGCCAAGCCTTTGGAAAAATTTTGCAGCTGCAACATCAAGTGGCGCACCACCAGAGATAAAACCTTTAAATTTTCCACCGAATTTTTTATTGACAAAGTGGAACATTAATTGACGACATTTTCTGCTAGGTATAAATTTTGCAATTGCATATCTAAATTTAAAACTCCATTTTCTAATAGCACTCATTTTGTTGATTTCTGATTCAATAGCGTTTTTTAGCAATCTCATAAACGCAGGTACAACAATCATAAATGTTATTTTTTTATCTTTCATAATTGGAAATAAATCAACAGGTTTTAGGCTTTGAGAATAGTATATTGAAGAACCTTTGCTTAAGAAAGTTAAAAACCCTACTGTAAGTTCAAACAAGTGATTCATTGGTAATATAGATAAAAATCTGTCGTTTTCTCCCAAGCTAAAACATGAACAAAGTGATTCAACTTGTGCAAGTGCGTTTTTAAATGAAATTTCAACACCTTTTGGCTTTCCTGTTGTTCCTGATGTATAAATTATAAGAGCAGTCTTATTTAAGGCTCTGTGTCGCCATTTGCAATCTTCTTTTTCGTCTGGCATGTTGTATAGACTTATATAATCTCTGTTTGAACTTTCGTTTAAAATAATTATTTGTTCAACAGATGGAATGTTTTCTTTTAATTTTATTCCCATTTCTAAAAAGTTATTTGAAACTATTAAAATTTTGGGTTCACAATCTTTTAAAATTGAAGTCATTTCAAATTCGGTAAGTTTTATATCTAGTGGTACGGTGATTGAGCCGGCTAAAACCGAACCGAATAATGCAGCACCCCATTCTGGCATAGATTCAGAGATAATAGCTGTTTTGTCGCCTTTATTAATGCCGTTTTTTATTAAATAGTTCCCTAACCTTTTTGCTAAAATTCCAAGCCCTTGAAATGTTAATTCTCTCCAACCAATGCTACTTTTCATTCCAAGCGCAATACCATTCCCGAGAGTTTTCGTACGACTCTCTAGAAACAATAAAATGTTGTTCTGTTCCATAATTTGTTATTTCCCTTTTAGTAATGTATATTTATAAAATTTTTGAATATTTTTAAGCAAATTGAAGAATATTTATAACTTCAAGTGCAATTTCTTTTTGTAAATCAAGTGGGGCATTTTCAAAATATTCAAATGCTTGAGCGATATGTTCATCTTGTTCGTACCATCTTCTTAAGATGTAGTTGAACGTATCGTTAAGGGTATTGTTTTTAAGTTGTAGTCCTTTTTCTTGCGCATAGTTGATAATGTAGTCTGCACATTTTTCTTGTAGCGGAGTCTCTGCGTTTCTGATTAAACTAACTGCTAAACTAATTGTAGAATCTACATCATACCATCTTTTATGCATTAGATACCCTTTCTCTTACTCTATTTAGGATATGCGAAAATTGAAAAAAAGTCAATATTTTTCAAACTTATGTTTAATTAATTTGTGAAATATTGATTTTACCAAATTTTGCTGATAAATCATCAATGTGATGAAGTAAGTACATTTCTGGTGCTAAATCTTTTTGATTTAAATCAATTAATGCACCCCAATCTGCTCTTCCGTGATGTGCTGCAATCATTTTTGCAATATCTTTGAAGTCTTCTGCCATGCAGATAGAAAAACCGTATTGAGAATGAGAAATCCAGTCTGTTCTGAAGTTTTCATCATAGTCAATTAAACCTGATTCTATATCAATTGTGTATTCAAATATTTTTCCAATGTCGTGTAAAATGCAGGCTGCATAAACTGTATCTTCGTCTAATTGTTTTGCAAAAAGTTTTAAGTTTTCGCGAGCGAAAGTTAAACATTCTGTTGTGTGAACTAATAATCCGCCCAAATAATTGTGGTGCATAAGTTTTGCTGCTGGTGCAATTTTGATTTTTTCTTCGTTCTCATTAAAGTATTTTAGTAAAAATTGTTTTAATTTTTCATTTTTCATGTTGTTTATACAACAAATTATTTCATTAAAAAGCTCATCTCTTTCTTTTTCATCAAGTCCGATTTTTGCTTCTTCTTTTAATTCGATAGCTGAAACTAAACAATTGTTGTATTTTTCATTAAAAGAGCCTGATACAATTCTAATTTTATTTCCGCATCTAAAAAGTTTTTCATCAATTCTATTAAGTGTTTCTTCCCACAAAATACAATTTAGCAAAGAATTATCTTCTGGGTCTTTTAATTGTAATTTGCCCATTTTTGTACCAGCTTTTGTATCGCCAACTGAAAATGTTACAACTTCATAGATTGTTTCTGTATCGAACATATTAAACTCCTTTTTCTATATTTTACCAAAAAAAAACAAGCACTCAATATAAAAATGAGTGCTTGTTTTAAAATATTACTTTTGGGTCTTATTGAGCGTAAACGCTAACTTGTTTTCTATCACGTCTGTGTGGCTCAAATTTAACAACGCCATCAATCAAAGCGAATAATGTGTCATCAGAACCAATACCTACATTGTTTCCAGGATGAACTTTAGTTCCTCTTTGACGAATAATGATGTTACCAGCTTTAACAGCTTCGCCACCGAATTTTTTAACGCCTAAAC
>JAKSUT010000039.1 GCA_024408705.1 bacterium
ACAAATGCAAATATATCCATATATTTTACTCCAATTGTATACTATTCTAATTTATCTTATTTTTTGTGTGTTTACATCATTTAATTAATGTAAAGTTGTTAAAAGTACGGGTTCGTCTTCTGTTACAAGAACTGTGTGTTCAAAGTGTGCTGACGGCATATTGTCAATAGTTTTTACTGTCCATTTATCTTCCAAAACTTCAACATCATCACCACCAAGGTTAAGCATTGGTTCTATTGCGATTGTCATACCTGCTTTTAAAACTGTATTTTGATATCCTGTTTTGTAATTATATACAAATGGATCTTCGTGCATATTATGTCCAACACCGTGTCCGCCATATTGTCTTACAATACCAAGTTTTTCACGTATTGCAACTTTTTCAATTGCTTCTCCAACCATATCAAGAGTATTTCCATCTTTCATAAATGAAATACCAGCAAATAAAGATTCTTCAGTTGCTTTTAGTAATCTTTTTTTCTCGTCATCAATTTCGCCAACAGGATAAGTCCAAGCGCTATCACCAACAAGTCCGCCGTATGTTGCACCAACGTCAATGCTTATGATATCGCCTTCTTTAAGAATAACATTTTCAAGAGGGAAACCATGTACAACTTGTTCGTTTACAGATGCGCAAATACAAGCAGGAAAACCGTTATAACCAAGGAATGTAGGAATAGCTCTGTTGTCTTTTATTATTTGCATTGCAACATCATCTAAATATTTTGTTGTTATTCCTGGTTTTATGATTTTTTTCATTTCTTGATGAACAAGTGCAACAATGTGTCCAGCTTGTTTCATCCTTTTTATTTCTTCTCTTGATTTCTTTTTAATCAACGTTATCCTTCTTTCTTTTTTGATTATGTTTCTATTATACCCTAAAAGACAAGTTGTAAAGTTTTATATTTAAAAAGGACGAATATTTTTTATTCGTCCTTTTCTTGATTTGTTTAAGTTTGTTTAGATGACTTCCATCATTCTATCCCAAACTACATTGATTTCTCCGTTTGCATCAATTTTTTTCAATGAACCTTTTTTGTCATAAAAATCGATTAGCGGAGCTGTTTCTTTGAAATATGTTTCAAATCTAAGTTTTGCAGTTTCTTCTGTGTCATCTTTTCTTTGAGTAAGTTCAACACCACAATCATCGCAAATACCTTCTTTTTTAGGTTTTAGAGTTTTGATGTTGTAAATTCTTCCACATTTAGGGCAAGAACGACGTGTTACAATTCTGTCTAGTAATAAATCTTGAGGAATATCAAAATAAATTACTTTGAAATCAACATCATTGTTGTCTGCGTCAATTTCTTTTAGCATTTCTTCAAGCATTTCTGCTTGTTCTGTGCTTCTTGGGAAACCATCAAGAATAAAACCATTTGCACAATCTTGTTCTTTTAATCTTGTTTTTATGATTGAAGCAACAATTTCAACAGGAACAAGTTGTCCTTTTTCGATGTAACTTTTTGCAGTTTTACCATCTTCTGTTCCATCAGCAATAGCTTTTCTAAGTAGAGAACCTGTATCAACGTGAGGATAGTTAAGTTCTTTTGAAAGTCTGTCTGTTTGAGTTCCTTTTCCTGATGCTGGTGGTCCTAAAAATACTAATTCTTTTTTTGTCATTGAATTTACCCTCTTTTAAACTATAAACACTAATTTTTCTTTTATTATAAAACAAGCATAAAAAAAATGGGCTTCTATTTTTTAGAAACCCATTTTTTTGTATTTTTATGTATCAATATTTGTTGCATAAACAGCATTAGCTTCGATGAAATCTCTACGTTGTTCAACTTGGTCACCCATCAAGATATCAAACAATCTGTCTGCAAGTATTGCATCTTCGATTGTAACTCTTTTTAGAGTTCTTGTTTCAGGGTTCATTGTTGTATCCCAAAGTTGTTCAGGCATCATTTCGCCAAGACCTTTGAATCGTTGTAGTTGAATACCTTTTTGACCTCTTTCTTCAACAATTCTTTGTAAGTCTGCAAATGATGAAATTTCAATTTCTTCTTCGCCTGTTTTTAATACAAGTTCTTTTTCTTCTTCAATCAAGAAGTTTCTGATTAATGGATAAGAGTCTTTTAATCTTCTAAATTCAGGACTTCTTATGATGTGAGAAGTTACAGAAACTGGTTCTATATTTTCATCATCACCAAGTGATAATTTCAAAGTATATTTAGCTGTTTCTGGATTGTATTTTAGTGATACTTCATAACTTTCTGCATCTTCAACATTGTAGTTTTTAGCGTGGTCTTTGATGTAGTGGTTTAAGTAATCACAATGTGTATTCATTTTTTCTTGATCTTCAAAGTCTTCTTCGCAAATTTCAGAACGTACCAAACCTCTTAGCATAACCTCTGGTATAGAGTTTAAAATAGGGTTGTTGTAAGAGTTATAGTATGCTGACATATTTGCCATAAGTGTTGTAAATTCAGCATCTGCGCAAGTTTTTGTTTTGTTCTTGTCGCATAAGCATAAATCTTTTACACCTCTTTCACGAAGTAATTTTTCTAATGCTTTTTCGTTGTATAAGTATTCAGAATTTTTACCAATTGTGATTTTGTATAGAGGTGGTTGTGCGATATAAACATAACCATTATCTAATAAAGGTTTTGCGTATCTGAAGAAGAATGTAAGCATTAATGTTCTGATGTGTGCGCCATCAACATCGGCATCGGTCATGATGATGATTTTGTGATAACGTAATTTTTCTAAATTAACTTCTTCTTCGTTTCTGCTGATATTTATACCGAAAGCTTGAACCATTGATTGAATTTCGTTGTTGCTGTAAATTCTATCAAGTCTTGCTTTTTCAACGTTTAAAATTTTACCTCTCAAAGGAAGAATTGCTTGGTACATTCTGTTTCTACCTTGTTTTGCAGAACCACCAGCTGAATCCCCTTCGACTATATATATTTCACATTTTTCAGGCTCTCTGTTTGAACAGTCTGCAAGTTTTCCTGGAAGAGTTGAATTTTCAAGAACAGTTTTTCTTCTTGTAAGTTCTCTTGCTTTTCTTGCAGCTTCTCTTGCTCTTTGAGCTTGAAGTGTTTTTTCAATAATTGTTTTTGAAATTTTTGGATTGAATTCTAACCATTCTGTAAATTTGTCTTTTACAACATCTTGAACGGCTGTCATTGCTTCTTGGTTTCCAAGTTTTTCTTTTGTTTGACCTTCAAATTCAGGGTTTCCTAATTTTACGCTGACGATTGCTGTTAAACCTTCTCTAACGTCATCACCAGTTAAGTTAGAATCTGAATCTTTTAGGATATTATTTTTTCTTGCATAATCGTTAAGTACACGAGTAATTGCGTTTCTGAAACCTGTTAAGTGAGTTCCACCGTTGTGAGTGTTGATGTTGTTTGCGAATGACAATACGCTTTCTGCATAAGCATCTGTGTATTGCATTGCAATTTCAATTAACATTCCATCAACTGTTTTTTCCATATAAATTGGTTTTTCAAACATTGCAACTTTATTAGAATTTAAAAATTCAACATAACTTGCAATACCACCTTCATAGTGGAAAACTTGTTCTTCGCCAGTTTTTTCTTCGATTAGAATAATTTTTAAACCTTTGTTTAAGAATGCCATTTCACGAAGTCTGTTTGCGATTACGTCTATATCTACAACAGTTGTTTCTGTGAAAATTTCAGGGTCTGGCCAGAAAGTTGATTTTGTACCTGTTTTTGCTGTTTCTTTACCTTTTTCAACTTGAGTTACAGGTTCACCTCTCATGTATTCTTGTCTCCAAACGAAACCATCACGAGAAACTTCTACAATCATTTTTTCTGATAAAGCGTTTACAACTGAAGCACCTACACCGTGAAGTCCGCCTGATACTTTGTAACCGCCGTCACCAAATTTACCACCAGCGTGAAGAACTGTGTGTACAACTTCTAATGCTGATTTTCCTGAATCTGGTTTTATATCAACTGGAATACCACGACCATTATCTTGAACTGTTACACTGTAATCAGGGTGTACAGTTACTATAATATCAGTACAATATCCAGCTAATGATTCATCAATAGAGTTATCTACAATTTCGTATATGCAATGGTGTAAACCTCTTTGAGAAGTTGAACCAATATACATACCAGGTCTCATTCTTACGGCTTCTAAACCTTCTAAAACCCTAATGTTACTGGCATCATAACCTTTGTTTTCTGTTCCCATTTTTTCTCCCTATCTATTAAAAAAATTAGTTAATTTTACTTGTATCCCTTTATTTTATTGTACCATAAACATAATTGTTGTGGCATGCTTATATATAAAATATTTTACATTTTATTTTTTTATTATGTTTTTCCATTTTAAAGCGACTTCATCAAGAACTTTTTCTGGTGAGTCGTTGTTGATTAATACCTTTTGAACAGCTGTATTTATCAAAAGATTTATTTCTTTTTGACCTTTTGTTTGTTTTAATGTTGGGTCAATTTTTTCAAGTTGTTTTGCGCTTATGCATCTTGCTTTTGAAATTTTATCTGTTTCAGTATAAGTGCTATAAAAATCGTCTTTGAGTGCAAGTTTGTTTACTGCAATAATGTTTGTTCTTTTTGCCAAATCAAGTTGATTTTTTTTGTTTGTAAGAAATAGTGCAAAATCAAGTGCGGCATCTTTTTTCTTTGATTTTAATGGGATAATCAAATTCATCAGTGAAAAATTATATTGTCCTAAGGAACCTGTAAATTGTGTTGAAACATCTGTGTCTTCATATACTGAAGGTGCGTTTTCTTTAATCATGTTTAAGAAATTTGCACCACTTTCAAAGAATACTAGTTGTCCAGACATGTATTTTTCAAGAGCTTCTCTTTGAGTTTGAGTTACTGATTCTTTTGGAATTAAGTTTTTATCGTATAAATTTTTGTAGTATTCAAATACTTCAATTGATTTTGCTGAATTTATAGTTTCAGCTGAACTTGCACCGTATTTATTTAGAATTTTTAGCATGGTGTCGTTTTCAGTGATTGTTGGCATAAGTACGAATGCTCCTGTTTGAGCTTTTATGTCTTCTGCTATGCTTCCCAATCTTTTGAATGTTTCAGGCGGATTTGAATATCCTGCTTGTTCAAGAAGTTTTTTGTTATAAATTGTGATTGCAGAAGTTGCATACCAAGGTATTGTATAATTTTTTTCGTTAAATTTTAGTGATTTAATTATATTTCTTGGAAACTGAGTAAGTTTTTCGTCTGATATTTCAGCCAAAGCTCCTTTTTCAGCTAAAAGTGCTGAAAAATCAGGGTTTAAGTTTATTAAATCTGGTGGAGTGTTGCTTAAAACTGCTGCAAGTGTTCGCTTTTCGCCTTCTGAAAATGGTACATCAATCCATTTGATTTTGACGTTAGGGTTTTGTGTTTCGTATTTTTTGATTACATTTTGCATATAATCAGAAAAATCACCCATTTGCAAAGTCCAAAAAACTAATTCGTTTTCTCCAACAGAACTGTCAGAATCTTTGCAATGGTAAGCACCCCAAAGGATTGTAAAAATTATTATAATAATTGTTGATATCTTTTTTAGCATACAAAAATTATATAAAAATTTGTTTTGTTTTCCCTCAACTATTCAGTCTAATCTTAGTTATAAAATTTAGACAGGTGTCTTATTTTAATTAAATTTTTTCTAAATAGAATTGATTTTGTAAAGGAGAGTGAAATGGTTGAATTATTTAAATCGTCAGTAGTAAATTTAGAGAAATTAAACAGTATTTTTATAGAATTAACAGCGAAAAATTGTAATCAAAGATGCCAAAATTGTTATATAAATTTTCCTGTGAGCAAGAATATTAAAGATTTTATTTCTTTGGACAAGATAAAATCAATGTTGAAAACTATTCAAAATGATAACGTTGAATATATTTTTTTAACAGGTGCGGAGCCGATGACACATCCTGAATTTAATTCAATTTTGCGTTTATGTTTAAAAAAAACAAATGTTGTAATTTGCACGAATGCTTCTTTTATCAATGAAAAGAAATCTAGATTTTTAAAAAAAGTTGAAGATGAATTTGAACATGAAATAATTTTTCTTTTCACTTTTGTTCATTATGATGAATTAAAAAATGATAGTATAAGATATAGAGGTTCTTTCAGGCAAGTTTTGAGTGCTGTAAAATGTTTGTCAAAATATGGGTTTAATCCAATTTTTAATATTTTAAATTACTATCAAGAGTCAAGTGATGTTTTGATAAAAAATTTTATTGAATTACTTAGTAAAATCGGTTTTTCAGCAGAACGATTTAATTTTCAAATAAGAGAATTTTATAATGCAGATGCAATTGATTTTGAAGAAATAAATATTGGGAATTATGATTGTGCAACAAGCCGTACACTAACTTCGTTAGGAATTTATGCATGTCCATTTTTGGCGAATGACCATAGAGGTTGGACAGGCAATGATTTTACTTCATATTCAAAACAAGTTTATTTAGAAACTGATTTTTGTGCTACATGCGCAAAGAACAAGAATAAAATGTTTGGCTTTTCTTTTGATACCTAATCAGTTTTTGATTGATATTATTAAGGTGTAGGTTGAGGGTAGCCTTGTTGGCTATTATTACCCTTGAATATGTTGTTCATGAAGTTGTCGTTTTGTGTTTGTGCTTGATTTGGATCAGCACCACCTTCTTGTCCTTGTTTTAATGCTTGTTGGTTAGCAGCTTTTTCACTTTCAGTTGCTTCTGAATATAATATTAATTGTAATTTTGCAAGTAATATAGATTTATCCTTTTGATAAGGAATGATTTTTATAGTATTGATATTTATCAAATAAGGATATTTTAGAATATCGCTAAGAATATTTTCTAAAGATGCATAATCTAATACAAGTTCAAAATCTATTTGGCATGCATTATATTTACCTTCTGATTTTGTGTAAAATTCGTCAGAAGGAGGGTTGTAGTTGTTGCTGATAGAATAAATTTTAGCATTATTGTATTTTACAATGTTGATTATATCTCCAGTCATATCAGCAAAATCTATTTCAATATTAGAACCAGTTTGATTTACTGGTTTATATACCTTTTTCATTTGGTTTATAGATGCTTTTTTTATCTTTTCATACTCTTCTAGTTTTTTTAATTCTTCTTGTAATTCTACATATTGAGTTTGTTTATTTTTTACTTCAACATTTGTTCTTACTATTTGTATAGCTATTGGAACTATTTTTGAAAGTAAGAATATCAGAACGATAATGATGAATGAACCATATAAAATCGCTTCTCTATATTTATTGAAATTAAAATTACTAAAATTCAAAATATTTTCTCCTTATTTGAAATCGTTTATTTTTTGAAGATTGTTTGTTGCATTCGGTAACGGAGTGGCGTTATTATTTCCGAATGAAGAACTTTGACTTAGAGATTCCGTATTTAATTTTACCCATGGTTGTCCAAGTTCAAATAAAGATTTTTTGGTTGTATTTGAGTCCCCTCCTAGAGGATCTTGTAAATTTTCCTCTGCAGCCATATTTTGTTTTGTTTCTTCGTACATCATTTCTTGTTCTGATTTTTGCATGTTAGCAATTTCAAATTGGTAGTATTCTGCAGTTCCATCTTGAACTAATGTATCTAGAGCAGATGGTGCTATTTCCAATCTTTTTAAGATTAAATCAGAATTATTAACTGTTGTTTTAATACCTTTGAAGAAAGTATCAATACTTGCAGGATCTGCTGATGTCCCTTTTATTGAAACTTGAGCAGAAGAATCTGCTTCAAAATATGTAATCCATAATTTTTCAGGAACATTTGTTGCTAATGCTTTATAGTAAGCTATTTTAGTTTTATTTTGTTTTACACAGTTGTTTATTGATGTGTAAATATCGAAAGAAACGTTGTTGTTAGCTTCATTACGTTTTTTTATTTCTTCTTGTGTTGTTGTTATTTCATTTTCAACATTTGCTAATTTATTTTGGACTTGAGGTAAGAAAAGACTGTTTATCAGCAACATGACAATTAATAATGGTAAAAATGAAGTTGCTGCAACAATCATTGAAATCTTTTTAATAAATGCAGGTGTTAATTCAACTTCTAAGTTTCCGATATTAATTTTTGGTGCTTCAAAATCATCAGTATCTAATAATAAATCTTCACTATTTAAGAAGTTTAATTTTAGTGGATAATCAAAGAATTGATAAATAGCAGAACCTATTGCTTCAAGTGAAATCATTGATGCAACATTTTGGAAAATGTTCAAGCTGACAGGCATAAGTTCTTTTTGAATGAATTTATTACATTCAATGAATTTAACAACTCCGTCAAATGGTATTTTCTTTGTTAAAACTTCTGCACTTACCAAGTCAGTTTCAGAAATAATTACAAGATATTTTGCATCTAAACCTGCAAGTGTTAATTGTGCAGATGTTTTGATTGCGTTATAAATTTCATCATCTACAAATGATTTCAAAGCCAAAGGCTCTTCGTAGTAACTTAATGGTTTATCACCTTGCATTGAAATGATAGAATAGTTATTTTGCATAACAATCATCAAGTTCCATGCAATATTTGTTGTCATTGGTTCGCATAAATTCAAATATGATAAAGTTCTGTATAAAGAATTGAATGAGTTTTCAATACTTACTACAGTACAACCAACTTGAGAACAAGCTTCCATTATTTTTTCAATGGATTCTTTTTGAATTGCTGTGTATGCTATATCTTTTGTATCATCAGATGGTTGGTTATTAGAAGAATTTGACCATGTGATGATTGGATCTTGTCTTTTGAATATGTATGATTGTTCAACTTCTGAAATGATAGCATTGTTTATCGCATCATCAGTTAATATTGTTGGTAGAGTTATAAGACCAAAGTAAACGTTTGGCAAACTCAATACGATATTACTTTTTGAAGGAATATCAAGTTCTTCAAATAAATCATCTAGTGCTACTCTGAATTCGTCGTAATCGGCGATTTCTCTTGTAGTGCTGTTGTATTCCAATGGTTTGTTACCATATTTAACAACTGTTTTTGTTGCACTATCTACTTGTATCATTTCAATCCCGATATTCGGTGAAATTGAAACCCCTACTGTTATTTTGGTGCTAGCACCTAATTGTGATAAAAATTCTTCTAACATAATTTATAAATCCATTACCTTTTTTTTATTATACAATAGAAATATATATTGTAAAAATTGTAAATATAATTTACATCAGTTATAGGATTAAATCGGTCATGACACAAGCGTTGATAGAAAAAATAAATAAGTTAAAAAAAGATAAAAATGCAGTTGTATTAGCTCATTGTTATCAGCATGCCGAAATTGATAAGGTCGCAGATTTTGTTGGAGATTCTTTATATTTAAGTCAAGCTGCCGCAAAAACAGATGCTGACATTATAGTTTTTGCCGGTGTTTTTTTCATGGCCGAAACTGCAAAAATGTTATCTCCTGATAAAAAAGTTTTATTACCTTGCAAAAATGCAGGTTGCGAAATGGCTGATATGATAAATCTTCAACAGATAAGAGAATTAAAAGCAAAAAATCCGAATATTCCTGTTGTTTGTTATGTTAATTCTTCTGCTGAAGTAAAATCAGAGGCTGATTATTGTTGCACAAGTTCAAATGCATTAAAAGTAGTGAGTGCAATAGGTGCAAAAAAAGTGTTGTTTGTTCCAGATAGATATTTAGGTTCATGGGTAGGAAATCAACTTAAAGATGTTGAAGTTATTACATACAATGGTTTTTGTCCTGTTCATTTTGGAATATCAGTGAAAGATGTTATTGCAAGAAAACAAGAAAATCCTGATGCATTGGTTTTGGCTCATCCAGAATGTCAAAAAGAAGTTGTTGAACTTGCTGATTATGTAGGTAGCACAACAGGTATCATGAAATTTGCAAAAGAAAGTGATAATAAAACATTTATTATTTCAACAGAAATAGGTGTTGTTGAAAGATTGGAAAGAGATTGTCCGGATAAAAAATTTGTGTTGGTTTCTCAACAAGCAGTATGTAAAAATATGAAATATCACAAATTGCAAGATATTTACGATGCTCTTTTGAACGAACAAAATGAAATTAATGTTGATGAAAATATTTCTAAAAAAGCTGTTAAATGTATTGATAGAATGTTAGAAATTAGTAAATAGACTTGACCATTATTTTGTGTTGATGTTAAACTGTTTATAAGTTATTTTAATTAATGGAGAAATAAAAACATGAAAAAAATATTCGGTATAGTAGCAGGTGTCGCATTTTCTCTTGCTTGTGCAAATACAGCATTTGCAGATGGTAATGCATTTACACCATTAGATTTCAATGATAGTTATTCAGCACCAAAAGCAGCTCCAGCTGCAGCAAAAGATTTAACTTCAAAGGCTGTTTCAGATATTTCTGCTGCATCAGGTGAAGTTCCAATCGGTAACGATAGTATTCAAAATGCTATTTTAGAATTGGATAATGCGCAAGTTGGCATTAGAAATGACTTGCTAAATTACAAAGCTAAATATGCTGATGTAGATGCTCAATATAAACTTATTAAAAATGAAAGAGCAATGTTAGCTAAACAAGTTAGAAGTATTGAAAAAAGAATTAAAAATATCGATAAATCAAAAGAAAAAATCAGAAAAAACATGTTGTAATTAATTATAGTCATGCCAAAAATGACGGCGTAGTTAATTATAATTATATATAGTATTTATTTAAAAGGCGGAGTTTTTTAAACTCTGCCTTTTAATATGATTTTTTTATTGAATTTCGTTTGATTTGCTTATAATAATTCTTTTAAACTTTTATCTAAATGCGTATTTTTGCATAATTTTTTAAGTTTAGAAATAGCTCTGTTTTCGATTTGTCTAATTCTTTCTCTTGAGACTCCGTATTGAGTACCTATTTCATCAAGAGTCTTTTTAGCGCCATTGTTATCAAGTCCGTATCTTAGAATTAATACATCTCTTTCTTTTTGGCTTAAACTGTTTAGCATTTTTCTGATATCTACTAATAAATTTTCTTGAGAAACACGACTATCAGGAGTAATAGTTGATTCATCAACTATTGTGTCACCAATTTTTGTTGAATCTTCTTTTTGGTTTGTAGGTGATTCTATACTAATAGTTGATTGAGCAGATTTTATAAGAGTCGTAAGTTTGCCGACAGAAATTCCCATTTTTGAAGCAATTTCTTGTTTTGTTGGTGTTCTTCCCAATTCTGTTGTTAAATCAACTGTTACTTTTTTGATTTTTCCTAAAGATTCAATCATGTGAATAGGAAGTCTTATGATTCTCGCTTTGTCTGCGATAGCTCTTGTGATAGATTGTTGAACCCACCATGTTGCATAAGTTGAAAATTTGTAACCTTTTGAGTAGTCAAATCTTTCAGCGGCTTTCATTAAACCTAAGTTTCCTTCTTGGATTAGGTCAAGAAAAGATAAACCTCTACCGATATATTTTTTTGCAATACTTACTACAAGTCTTAAATTTGCATTAACTAATATGTTTTTAGAAATTTCACAATGATCTTCTTGAATTTTTTGTGCAACATTGTATTCTTCTTCTGCTGAAAGTAGAGGAATTTTACCTATTTGTTGTAAATATAATCTAACAGAATCATCAGTATTTATTGAAGCAAGATTTTCTTGAATTTTTGGATCTTCTACTGAATCAAGAATTTCGTCCTCTTCTGATAATTCGTCATCAATAATGTCAATGTCAATATCGTTATTTTCGTCTTCTATTTCGTATATATCTTTTCTCTTTGCCATATAAACCCCATCTCGAAATTTATTATACTACAATTTTTTATTAAATAGAATACTTTTTTGTCTTACAGATTCAAAAATTATTGCACTAAAGGCATTGGAAACATTTAAAGAATTAAAACCATGCTCCATAGGAATTTTAACTGTAAAGTCTGATTCTTTTAACAATGATTTTGATACTCCGGCATGCTCTGCACCCATGATTAGTGCAAAATTCATATCGTTGTATTTTATATCATAGTAATTATCTTTTGCAGAAGCATCTGTTGCAATTACCCACCAATCTGATTCTTTTA
>JAKSUT010000004.1 GCA_024408705.1 bacterium
TTCGGGAACATATATTTGATTCTCTTGTAATAAATTTATTTATACCACAAGGCAAAAATGCGACTTTGCTAGACTTTGGAACAGGCGGAGGATTTCCTGCTGTTCCACTTGCGATTGCAAATTCTTCACTAAAAATCACAGCATTAGATAGTATTCAAAAGAAAATTACTGCTGTTGAAAACATAAAACAACAATTAAATTTAAAAAACATTGAAACAATTTGTACTAGAGTAGAAAATTTTGATAAAGAATTTGATTATGTTACTTCACGTGCAGTTTCTTCTCTTAACAACATTTTAAAATATGCTTGCAAGAAATTAAAAAAAGGCGGATATTTTATTGCGTTCAAATCTTCTAAATTAGATGAAGAATTAGAAGAAGCAAAAAACACATTGAAAAAACTTCCAATTAAACAAGTTAAAATCATAGATTATAAATTACCAATTGAAAATCCACCGATTAGAAAATTAATTATTTTCAAGAAAATTTGAACAAATTACATTTAAAATTTATTCAAACAATTCTTTTAAATCATCTTGCACAATCGGATTTTTCATAGATTGTTCTTCGATAATTTTAGTTAAAATATTTAATCTGGCATTTCTATCTTTTGTTCTTTCAGATTTTTCATCTTTCAAATAGACTTCAGATAAATAATTGATTATAACATCTTCGCCACCTTTTAAATAAGCAAGCATAGATGTTGCAAAAGCATCATCATGTTTAATTTTTATCATTTCATAAGCCTTTGCTTCTGAAATACCATTTTTCATAATTGTTAATAATTCTTTTATAAAAGAAACTTCTTTTATTGTTCGTTCATTATTTGATGTTTTTAATTGATAATCAATAATTTCAAGACATTTTTTATAATTTTGTTTTTGATAATTCATACTCAAATAAATGCCCCAATAATTATTAAAACAAAGTTCTAACAATGTCCATTCATCAACAGTTTTACACTTTTCATTTATTTTTGGCAAAACATGTAAAATAAAAGGTTTGAAAAATTCAAAAACATTAACTGCCAAATTTGACATTTGAGGAATATAAATGTGGAACGATGGAAAACCTAAGAAAGATACATCTCTGATATAAATATCAAATGATTTATCTAAAATCAAAGAAATCATTAATTTCAAAATTTCCTCATTCGACAAACTTTCATCATACCAAACTTTTTTGTCAAAATTCCAAGATGGTTTATTCTTGAAAAAGGCTTTTCCAAGCGGGAATGAAGATGTGTTATATAAAAGTAAAATAGATTTCAAATCAACATCACTCAAACCAAAATCATAATCGTAATCAAAAAAAGCAACAGTAGCTTGAGAAATATCCAATTTCAAATCATAACCTTGTGCAAATTCAGTTAAACATCTTTCTATTGCAACTGGGAAACTTGGATTTGCAGCAAATTTTGAAGTGTATTTATTTGTCTTTAAATGTTTAAATATCACACAAACAGATGGATATCCTTCACCCAAAGAAGCATCTCTAACTTCTACTTCAAAGCCGTATTTTTTATAAAAATCTATCATTTTTGCCAAAGAATCATAGCAAAGATATTCTTCAGGCGGAATAATCGGACAAGATATTTTATCTTTAATAATTCTATTTTGACAATATCTTTCAATAATTTCAGACAAGCCTTGAATTAATGCCTCTTGCTTTGTATTTCCGGCTGACATACCATTTGAAGTGATTGCTCTTGTAATTGCTTTTAGTGGCAAATAAACAGTTTTTTTATTTTTTACGTCATAAAATTCTTCACAATACAAATCTGATTTTGCTTTGCCTGTAAGACTTTTTTGAATTTGGTAAACAATATCTTTTATATCTTTATCAAAATCTACATTTTCAAAAACATTTGAAACGAACAAATAGCGAAAAACATCATTTGTTCCACAATTTTTGTCATCAGAAAGATAATCTTCAATTTTAATTTTCTTTGTAGTAGGAGTTTTTATTGTTCTTATATTTGTAAAAAGACCATTTTGCAATCTTTCAATAAGTTCAGCATGAGCGCTTGCAAGAGTATATTCTTTAGTCGTTCCTTTTCCATTTGCAGTAGCAACACCATCTAAAACTCCGATTTGTAGAGAGAAAACAGGTTGTTCATCAATACTGTCAGAGATTTTAATAAAATCTGACATGATAACTTTTAAATCAATATTATTTAAAATTGATGTAATTTTATTAACCGTTTTTAAAGGCTCTAAATCTTTTTTCTTGCTATATTCCATAAATACTCCTAAATAATGATTTTATAATAACACAGAATTAATATATTCAGCAAGAAACAAAAGTTAAACATAATTTGATTTTAAATATTACTATTGATATAATAAGTTCAGCGCTTTGCCTCCGTAGCTCAGCTGGATAGAGCGCTTCCGTCCTAAGGAAGGCGTCGTAGGTTCGAATCCTATCGGGGGTAAGGTTTATTAGAAGAAGGGATATGAACATGAGAATTAACTCTCAAATATTTAACAAACAAAATAATATTCAACATAAACAACAAAATTTTGAAGCAGGTATGACTGCAAAAATTTTAAATCAAATTGAAACAGCAGATACCTACAAAATTTCAAATAATCTTGCAAAAAAAGGTATTGATAGCGATTTTAAAGAAAACAAAACACTTGCTTGGTGTTGTGCAACAGCAGTAGCACTTATCGAAAAAATTAACGAAAAATTTGGAGAAAAAATGGAATTACCGGAAGCCATTTATGTTGATGATTTTACTAAAATGAATATTTCTTCATCAGAAAACACCAGTGGTTTTTGCAACTTTTTCCCAACTCCATTTTTATACAAACCGGAAGAATTCCAATTTTCAAAAGGAAATGCGGTATTCTTTAATAGCCACGAAACTGATATTAAAAAAGCGCCAGACGGTATAAAATGGTTTTACGATTGGAAAAATATAAGTGCGATTTCAGACATTGATTTTGCAACAGGAATGAGTACGACTCCTCATTTTTTAAATGTTATTTTACATGAATTTGCACACGCAATACACGAAAATAACATACTAAAAAATATAGATGTTGAAAAAATGCAAAAAAAGTTTGTTAATGCCATTTCAAAAATTAATTTGTATAATTTCAATATAAAAAACGGAGAAATTTTAGAAAAAGATGTTTGTAAATATGCAGCAACTTCTCCATTTGAAGCCATCGCTTGTGATATGCCTAAAAAAATCATAAAATCACTAGATGACGAACTTGAATTAACTTCAAATCCTTTTGCTAAAACAATTTATAGTTCAAATGCTTCTGAAAAAATTCCAGAAGATTCAAAAACAGAAGCTGACAAATTATTATCAAAAATTTGGGATGGCGAATTTTAAAAAACTAAAAAATACGTTTTAAAAAAGTAACTATTTTATTTAACAAGCCATTTTTAGTAGATTTTTGAATAAGATTAGCAAAATCTGCGTGTCTATAACAATCACAATTTCTAACAGTTGGACTATTTATAATCTTTAAAAATTCATTAAATTCTGGATGTTCAGGTTGCCATACTGCTATTTTATTAATTTGTTCACCACGACCAAATTCTGTACCCCAATATCTAAAATAATAAAAACATACTTTTGCATTAACACTTTTTGCAAATTTTATAAAATCAGGAATTTCTTTGTAATTATAATCAGTTATAACAAAAGTAAGGACAAACAAGTCTTTTAAACTTCCCTTATAATATTTGTGTATATTTTTTATATTCTCAATTACTCTATCAAAATTCCCGTATTTAACTATTTTATCGTAAGTTTCTTTGGTTGTAGCATGCACAGAGATTTCAAATGAGAAAATTCTATCTTTTATACCAAGCTTTTCAAGCATTTCTTTGGTTGCTAATATTCCATTTGTATGAAGTCCAAACTTTACCTCTTTATTTATACTTGCAAGTTCTTTAATCAAATTTCTGCAATATGTTGAAGCTAAAGGATCTCCACTTCCTGAACAATAAAATATTTTTAAAGAATCTAAATAAGGTAACAAATTTCTTTTTATCTGTTCACATCTTTTTAAATCTTCAGGGGAATTTCTAATTATAGAATTTCTACATGTAATACAAGCTACATTACATTCTCTTTCCCAACACATTTTAATACTATCGATTTCGATTTTATCTAAATTATCTTTATATTTTTCTTTTAATTTATTTAACTTATCTTTCTCTGAACAACCTGAAGAATACGTACAAAGATTTCGATTGCAAAACGAAAAATCATTTTCAATCATTTTTTTCCTAAAATATACAGCTTTTTCGCCATTCCAAATCTTGTCAAATGGAGTTGTAAACACATTACCGAAAGAATAATAATTACACCAAGCAGGACAACAAGGATAAACTTCTCCATTTAAATGAATTTCACAATACGTAAATGGATTTATACAAATGCAATTTTCTTTATCAACGATATTTTTCACAAATAAAAATTAATATAAAATCAACATAGAGTCAATATTATTACAGAAGTTCTTTTATATAATTTTTAAATTCTTTTTGCAATTTTTTAGGAGCTAAAATTTTGCAATGTTTTCCCCATTTAAATACATGCCAGATAATTTCACGACTTCCGCTTGCCTTAAATTTGACAGTTACAGTTCCATCATCTTCCAAAACAGTTTTTTGTGTTGGATGAAAATTGTATGTCAAAGCGTCTTGCGCAACTTCTTTATCAAAACTCAATTTTACATTCAAAATCTCACCATGGTAAATTCCAAAAGATAATTTTGAATATTCCGACAAATTAAACCCTTGTTTATCAAATTTATTTTGCGTCAAAGTCAGATTAGAGAATTTATGAAGATGATAAGTATAAATATCATCACCTTTTGCTTTTTCTCTTGCAATTAAAAATATTTTTTCACCATATATCAAACCCAAAGGCTCAATTTCCCTTTGTTTATCATGATAAACACCTTTTACTTTAAATGAATTTTGAATTGCTGTTCTAATTGTTTCTAATACATTCATATCAATTTTATATTGAGGCATTTGACGTACGGCATAACCTTCTGTCTGCATTATCAATTCAATTCTGTTTTCTACATTTTTTAACTCTTTATTATTCAATGCTTTTAATTTTTCAACAGTTTTTTGCAATTCCGCTTTCATTTCAGCATTTGTTGTTCTTCTTTGAAGTTGCTCAATATTTGCGATTTCTTTTGATGTAAAAGAAATTAAATTTCCTATTGAATAATTACAAAAACCAACATGTTTTAAAGAATCATCAGTTTCGATTTCAGTTATTGAAGGAAATATATTCATCAAACTATCACGCATACGAATAGCAGTTCTTCTTGAAACATTATACCTTTCTTCAATATCTTTTATAGTTATACCATTTGCTTTTGATTGCATAAATGTAGCCAAATCGATTATGTCTGAAACTCTTGAATATCTTGGTTTATCTTCTTTCATAAGCACCTCTTTTTTAAAAATTTTAACACACAAAAATATTTATGTCCATATTTGTCACAACATGCATGTAATATTTTAAATGTAAGCAGAAAAAGAGGAATAAAACAATGATAACAAAATTATTAAAATCAGATTGCAGTATAGGAATTTTAATTTTACTTTCACTTATCGGACTAAATTTACCTTTATTAAGTTTAGTATTTGGTATGTTATTTATACTTTATCTTTTCACAAGTATTTCAATATAAAAAATATTTTAACTATAATAATAATTAAAAGGAGTATGATATGAAAAAAATAGAACCAAATGAACTACAAAAACAAGCAATTAAGCAACAAAAAGGACAAATTATGTTGCTTGCAGGTCCCGGGACAGGGAAAACTTTTACAGTCATAAACCGTATTGAAAAAATGCTTGAAGATGGAGTAAAACCATCATCAATACTTTGCTTAACATTCTCAGATGCAGCAGCAAACGAAATGCGTCAAAGACTTATCAAAAAAATGGGTGTTATCGCATCTAGCGTTGACGTTTATACATATCACTCTTTTTGTAATGATGTAATCAAAGAATACCCCACAGATTTTGAAATGGCTTCAAATGTAAGACTTATTACAGATACTGAAAGAATCAACATTATGAGAGAATGTATTGATGAAGCAAATTTAGAATTTTTTGTACCTCCAAGCGCTAGCAAATACTTCTTTACTAGCCAATTTATAACCCTTGTTGAAAAACTAAAATCAAAAAGGATTTCAAAAGAAGAATACATGTCTTGCATTGATACAAATCCAGAACTAAATCCTCAACTCGCAATATTAGAAAGCGAGATTTATGAAATAGAACAAAAAGGGAAAACAAGAGGTTTAAAAACAAGACAAGATGCAATAGATAAAATAAACCTAAACATCAAAAAAGCAAAAGAGCTTTGGACACTATACGAACTTTATTCTAAAAAAATGTTAGAACAAAATGTAATAGACTTTTCAGATATGATAAATTTTGTTCTTAACAAATTTGATGATGACAAAGCATTTTTAAAAGAAGTGTCTAACAAATATTCATATTTCTTAGTTGATGAATATCAAGATACTAACGATTTACAAAACAGTATTATTTTCAATTTACTTGATGAAAATAACGAAAAAAACATTTTCGTCGTAGGTGATGATGACCAAATCATCTACGGTTTTCAGGGTGCGAACACAGACAATTTAGAAAACTTCTTAACAAAATACCCAGAAACAAAAGTTATTTGTTTACGTGAAAACAATCGTTCAACTCAAACAATCCTTGATTTCAGTTATAACATTGTAACTAAAGACACAAGCAGATTAGAAAACAATCCAA
The DNA here is from genome assembly GCA_024408705.1 of bacterium. Classification (GTDB taxonomy): domain Bacteria; phylum Cyanobacteriota; class Vampirovibrionia; order Gastranaerophilales; family Gastranaerophilaceae; genus JAKSUT01. Next base: position 6,785 of record JAKSUT010000004.1, read on the forward strand.
AATTTATAGAACGCAATATAAACAAAAAACTAACTGCTAAAAATGAAAATATTATAAAAAAAGATAAAAAAGTAAAACGTATTCAATTTGGTGAAACACTACAAGAATTAAATTACATTGTTGATGAGATTAAAACACTTATCGATTCTGATGATTGTCCAACAAAAGATGGTAAAAAAGCTCTATCAGAAATAGCTATTATTACTAAAAAAAGAGAAGAACTTGAAACATTTTCAGAACTATTAAAAGGAAAAAATATACCTTTCCAAATTGACAATGGGAAAAGTATATTCTCAATCCGTTCTTCACTTTTAATTTACTTCTACTTGAAAGCACTACACAATCGCGCTGCTTGTAGTGATAAATTATTTGGCTTATTACTTGCAGAGCCATTCAAAATCAATTTGGAAGACTATAACAGAATAAGAAAAACTAAAGAATATTTAAAAGCAAATAAAAAAGAACCTTGTGATTTTATTTCTATAATGGAACAACTTTCTGACTGGAAAGATGCAGACAAAATAAATAATTTCTTAAATACATTCAAACATCTTCAAAATTATGCAGCCACAAACGGACTAAGAAATTTCATAGTTGAACTTATCAATAGAACAGGTATTCTTGAATGTTTTTACAGACTTGGTGAAAACAGAATGGAAAACTTAATGGGTATCAAAAAAATGATATCAGAAGCTAATGACTGTGAAAAAACAATATCTTCAAACAGTTTGGCTGGTTTTATTGAATATTTAGATTTAAGCATTGAAAACGAAATTGAAATCTGTATTGATAAAGCAAAATACGTTCAAAATGCCGTTCAATTAACAACATATCACGGTTCAAAAGGTAGAGAATTTGGACACGTATATCTTCCAAACCTAATTGAAAAGCGTTGGGAATCTTTCAAAGGTAAAAATGAATACAAATTAATCACAGAACCAGTATTTGAAAAAGAAGAGGCACAAAACAAAAAAGATAGCGAACTTTTAAGACTTCTTTTTGTTGGCATAACAAGAGCAAAACACGCCTTAACACTATCTTTTGCAGATATGGACGATGGAAAAGCTCAACAAGTTACAAAATACCTTCAAGGAATAGATGATGAAAATATAGAAAACATTCAACTTCCTTGTGACGAAGAAGAATTTACAAAAGAATTTGTAAGAAATATATCAAGAGCTGTTTTCGAAAACCAAAAAGCGTTTAAAAATGACCTAGAAGAAAAAGTTGAAAGAATTTCACTTTCTCCAAGCCGTTTGAATGATTATATTTCTTGTCCAAGAAAATTCTTCTACTTAAAAGTTTTAGAAATTGACGTAGAAGAAGCAAATTGGGATAGTGCAAACTTTGGTACAATCATTCACGAATTATTAGAAAATGCAATTATCGAAGCTAGAGAAAATGGAGGAACTTATCCTACAAAAGAAAAAATGAAAGAAAAATTCTATTCAAAAGTTGAAGCTTCGACTTTTTCTAAACCTGAAGAAAAAGAAAAATTCATAAAACAAGGTGAAACTATTTTCTCAGAATATTATCCATTAACGTTTGCACAAATTCCTTGCGAAAGAGTCGCTGAAATTGAATACGGATTTAACGACATTGAAATAAATGGTTTCCCAATCACCGGAAAAATCGATAGAATAGAAAAAAATGAAGACGGAACTTATGAATTATATGACTATAAAACAGGAACATCTGTCGCTGAAACACAAATTGCAAAAGGCGGAAGTAAAGAAAATTACTTTAACCAATTATGTTTCTACAAATACGCTTTTGAAAAAGTAACAGGAAACAAAGTTTCAAAAGTTGGTCTAATTTATGTTAAAGAAAATAAAACAAAAGTAAAAGTTCTTGATAAAGAAAATATGGATTACATTTCCGAACTAATAACAGAAACATTTGAAAAAATAAAGAACTTACAATTTTTACCAAATCAAGAGTGCAAAAGCTGTGGTTATTGTGAATATAAACAATTATGCAAACTTGATGTTATATAAAATTTATTTTTCAAAAAAGGCACTTCTTACAAAATTGTAAGAAGTGCCTTTTAGTAAATTTGATTTTTTTTTAAATTTTGTATATTGTATTAATAATCACACACGAGAATAACAGGAGGCATAATGTCTATTGGTTTTACTGAAATATTTTTAATATTAGTTGTTGTACTTCTTCTTTTTGGTTCAAAAAGAATACCAGAACTTGCAAAAGCACTTGGCAAAGCAAGTTATGAATTTAAAAAAGCAAAAGAAACTTTAAAAAAAGAAGCTGAAGGTTTAACTGAAGATGCTGAAAAAATAGCAGAAAAAGAATCACAAAATGCCTAATGAAAATTCAGAAATAGGAAAAGAACAAACCTTTTTGGAACATCTTGAAGATTTAAGAAAAATGATATTAAATTGCATTTTTCCTATTGTTGCACTTTCTCCAATCGGTTTTTATCTTGCACCAAAACTTATTAATTTTTTAATGACTAATTCTCTTCCAAATTCGGCTGCAAAATTTCATTATTTTTCACCAATGGAAGTGTTTATAGTTCAGTTAAAAACAGGGATTGTTATTTCTTTTATATTATGTTTTCCAATCATTGTGAAAGAAGTAAAAAAATTTATACTTCCTGCATTATACAAAGACGAAAAGAAATTTTTGACATTTTTAATAGTTAGCTCAAGCATTTTATTCCTACTTGGAGTATTTTGCTGCATATTTTTAATTTTGCCATTAATAATGAAATTTTCTTTTTCATTCTCAAACGCACATCTTGAACAAACAATCGGAATTAGTAATTTTATAAATTTAGCAGCAGGCTTAATACTTGCATTCGGATTAATGTTTCAATTTCCACTTGCGATAATTGTACTTATAAAAATCGGATTAGTAGAACTTGAAACTATACAAAAACTTCGTCCGTATGTAATTGTAGTAATACTAATTTTATCAGCATTACTCACTCCGCCGGATATTGCAAGTCAAGTGATGCTTGCTATTCCAACATATCTGCTTTTTGAAATAGGACTTTTACTTGCAAAAATAATATAAAAAAAGAGTCGATATAACTTATCAACTCTTTTTTATTATTTAATAATTTGAATTATTTTGTTTTTGCAGGTTTACCATCTGTCAAAGCATCTAGTGGAACACTGAACCAGCTACCTCTGTTAGGAACAAATGATAACTTTTTACCTAACAACAAATCACCTGCAAATGTGTTATCATCAAAGTTTAATGATGGGTCACAAATGATATTTAAGTGATACAAATTCATTAATTTTTTAGTAGTTGGCAAATCAACGTGTTTTTCATCAACGTTTCTTTCAATTTTTTGTTTGATTAATGCTGGCAAATCAGTTGCACCATCAAAATCATCTGGATGTTCACTAATATATCTGTTTACACCGTGAGCAAAAGGTCCTGCTAAAATAACTTTGTTTACACAATCATTAATTTTGTTAATTGTAATCAAAGAAACTGAATTTGCATAACTATTTACTGCTTGGTTTCTAGCTTCTTTCATTTTTTCTTCAGGAACAATTTTTTCATCCAATTTAAATCTTACTTTTTCAGGATTTTCTTCAGGAATATTAACAAATTCACTGTGTTTGCTTATTTCTTTAATAACTTCTTTATCAGTCTTTTTGTTCAAAACCATATAGTTATCTTCAACAATTCTTGCATCACCTGCTTGAAGAGCAACTTTGCCTAATTCATGCAAACCTAATGCATTGAAATATGTTTTGATATGGCTCTTAACGCTTACACCTTGACGGCCAAGTTTACCTAAAACTGAAACATCACTTTCGATAGCTTCGTTGTTGTTTGCGATAAATTTTTGAAGTTCAGATTTTGGATCTGCACTATTTGCGACTTGTTTCAATTCTTTTGCGATAAAATTATAAGCTTCAAAGTTACCTGTTAAATAACTACTACTTTCAGATGTTTCGAATTCAACTTTTGAATCTTTAACTTTGATATCAACACTACCAAAGCCACCACCAGTCATTACACCCATAATGTAATCACCTTCGTTCAAATCACCTTTTTGAGCTAATAATCTTGCAAGAGCAAGACCGCAACCGCCCAAGTCTTTTGTTACACATAATTTGAAATCTTTTGTAGCTTGAACACCGTTTGGATTTTTCTTACCGTTAATAATATCTTTTTGGAATTTGTCAAATTCAATATTATCCAAAGAATTATTTTGTCTATCTCTCAAGTTTGGAATAAATGCAATTCTTTCTGTACCATTCATTGCACAAGTAGTACCAGGAACAAAAATTGCTAAACCTGACAATAATTTATCTTTGCCTTTTAATTTAAATTCTTTTTTTGCTGCACCATCTAAAATTTTAGTTTGTGCATCTTTTACAATACCCATAATTTTATTAAGGAAATCTTCATTTCCGTTAAAACCTTTTATAGTATCATTTACGAAACCTTTAATTTTAAATAGTTCTTCACCGTTATCTTTCAATGCCAAAAGTTTCATTGAACCTTTTGGGTTACTTGCACCTATATCCATTATGATTTTATGACCAAAATTTGGGTTTTGGTTGTTTTTATTTTGCATTGGGGCTTTAAAATATGGGGTTGTATTAATGCTGTTTACGTTCATTTAATTCGAATTCCTCTTGAGTTTCTACTTTACACACACATTCATAAAACATGTCAAGATTTTTTTTTGCGTAAGTTTGTGTAAAAGTTACACTTTTTTTACAAAACTTTATAATTACTAAAAATCAAGACTAGTTTTCGGTAACAACCATAGTAAGCATTTCACCATAGCTGTTAAAACCACCTGTTGATTCTTCTAAAACATATTTTACATTTTCGTCTTTTTCTAACAACGCATCTATTTTATCAAAAGCGTCATCAACTTCTTTATATTCACCGACAAGGTTTTTTGTCATCATTTTTTCATCTTTGAGATATAAATAGTACATTTCGGCCTCCCTATTCAACAAATAAAATTTCTTTTTTATTATACAACAATTAATTTTTTCGTGGAGTAATAATTAAATCTTTTAATATTTTTTTATCATTATTTATCATATCTAACATATACGAAGATATTTCAGAATAAGCGCCTACTGAATCAAACAGATGTCCGCCAATCATTCCAAAAATAGAATTTTTTTCATAATTTCTACCTTGCAATTTTAAGTGACGAACTCCATTTTCCACCATCGCATCTACTTCTGATTTTTCATAACAATTACCTACCAAAAATGCTTTTTCTAAACCGTTTTTTCTTCTATATGCTTCAAACGGACAAAAAACACCTACTTGAGATTTGGCATTTTCATCATAATCAGATATTGGAATATTAGAATGTTCTCTTATCGCTTCTTTGCAATTATTTATACATACCTGATTTATTAGAACTTCAACTTTTGACAAATCTTTTATATCATTCAAATGTTTTAACAATCTTCTTCTACTATATTCAGGACGCAAAACAATTCTTTCGTATTTATCAATTAAACTGTTATAAAATTCAGTTTCACCTGTTTCTAAAACTTTTTCTAATTCAAAAACAAATTTCAAAACTGATGCAATACATTTTGCATCTGGGTATTTGCTTTTTATATGGTCATACAGCAAATCACTTGAAATTATAAATTGACAATTATGTTCATAACCAAAATCTAACAACCAATTTGCAAATTCATCATTCAAATCTTCTTTTTCAATAAAATATTTTGAAAAAGTAAAAAGAGGAGTTGTTCCCGCTTCTATAACTTTTTTCAAATGTTTTTCTATTGCTTTTTTATCTTGTGTTCTATATTTTGAAATTCTACCACCAGTCCATTTAGTAGGCATCATTCCATAAGCAAAAGTTATCGGATTTTTTATTTTTAATTCTTTTGCCACTTTTGACATTGCAATTATGTATGCATCGAATGAAAACAATAACGGCAAAGTCCAATCTACATTTTTATATTTGATTACATTTTCCATTTTTATCACTTCCACATCCACAACTACATTTTTCAGAAGGTAAAGCTCTAAAATATTGTGAATAACCTACTGATTCAAACACATAACTAAACAATTTTTCTTCAAACAATACGTTATTAATGTGTTTATCCTGCAACATAAAATTATTAAAACCTAATTCTATTAAATCTCTTATTTTTTTATCATCTAACAACAATGTTTTACCAATAAGACTAGATAATTTTTTACCACGTTTTTTGCAATTTGCAAAATTTTGAAAAACACCTTTCTTTAAAGATTTTTTTTCAAAATCATAATCGCATTTATCAAAGTTTTTTAAATTTGGACAATTTTTAATGCAGTTATTATCTGCAATAACATGCATTTTTGAAATTTTGTCATATCCTTTTAACTCTTTCAAATCACAATCTACAACGAAATTTGGATTTAAAATAACTTCGTCATATTTTTTCAAAACAGAATCATAATATGATAAACCTTGTTTTTTATTATCTTCAATAATTGATTTTTTCTCAGAAGCGATACATTTCAAATTTGGATATTTTGATTTTACATAATCTAGTAAATCATCATTTGAGATAATTACTTTGGAATTATGAGTTCCTGCAAAATTCAATAAATCATTTGCAAAAACATCTGAAAAGCATTTTTTATCAATTTTATAATCATCAAATTTTAAAATTGGTGTAATTTTTAATGAAATATAACGATGCAAAAGTTCAAAGATAACAATTTCATATCTTTCCAAAGATAATTCATTTAAAAATATCGTATTTTTATTCCAAGCAGTTGGCAGTGCTGTTCCATAACAAGATATATTTGGAACTGGAACCTCATACATAGACAAACTATTTAATAATAAAAATATAACATCTTTATTACGAATAAGCCCAGGCAACGACCAATTTACATTTTCATACTTCAAAATATCCATACAAAAATATTAGCATAAATTTTTCAACAAATAAAGTTAATTATTTATCTGCACCAAATTCATACACAATTGTTCTATCGTATTTTTCACCAGCTTTTAAGATAGGTTTCTCATCAAATGTATTTATTGCATTTGGATAAAATTGAGGTTCAACACACAAACCTGAACGTTTTTCATAACGTTTTCCATCTTTACCCAAAGGTTGAGTTGGTTTTCCTAAATGGTTACTTGTATAGAACTGAAAACCAGGTAAATTTGTAGAAACATCCATTTTTATACCTGTTTTATCAGAAACGACAGTCGCTGCCTTTATTAAATCTTTACCGTTATAACCATCTATACAATAATTTTGGTCATAACCTGCGCCAATTTTTAGTTGGTCAAAATCTTCAGAAATTCTATCGCCTACTCTTTTCATTTCAGAGAAATCAAACGGAGTACCTTTTACAGATTTAATTTCTCCTGTTGGAATAGCTATTTCATTATTTTGAGTATATTTTGTCGAATTTGGAAGTTGAACTTTATGGTCTAACACGCTATTTTCTTCCGCATTTTCAGCACCATCAAGATTGAAATATGCGTGATTTGTCAAATTCAACACAGTATCTTTATCCGTTGTAGCTTCATATCTTACATTCAACTTGTTGTTATTATCAAAAGTATAAGTTACTGATGTTTTAACATTTCCAGGGTAACCACCTTCCATATCAGGTTTTGTATATGTAAATTTTATTCCGTTTTCAACAATTTCAGAATTCCAATTTATTATATCAAAACCTGCACCAGCTCCGTGACAATGACTTTTTCCTTTATCTTTGTTACATTCCAATTGATATTCTTTTCCATTTATAGAGAATTTACCATCTGCAATTTTATTTGCACAAGGTCCTATTGTTCCTCCTGAATGTCCAACAGGAGTGCCGTCATATCCTTCTACGGAATCATAACCTTGTAATACATCTATCATTTTACCATCTTTATCTGGAACTTTTATTGATGTTATTGTTGCCCCAAATGTTGATAAAGAAACTTTTGCACCATTTTTATTTGTTATGGTATAAAGTTGAGCATTTTCACCTTTTTTAGTTTTACCAAAGAAGCTTTTTTCTATTTTTATCCCCTCAAAATCTTTATTTGCAACAGTACTTGCATTTACTGATTTACAAAAACAATCAGCTTTTTGCGACATATCAATTTGTTGTTTTACAACGTGATGATTATTGTTGATATTGTTTCCTTTAAATACATTTTGAGCGGTAAAATTAATTTCCATTGATAAACTCCATAAATTCATTCACAAAATTATAATAAGATAAAACATGAAAAAAAGAAAATTTGCTACTTATAATTTATCAATATTATTTATTCAATATCGAAATTAAAATATGTATCGGGATAAGGTTCATTCTTCAATGTAAAATGCCACCATTCAGAGTCTATTCCGTTAAACCCAGCCTGCTCCATTGCGTTTTTAAGTATCATTCTATTTCTTCTTTGTTGTTTTGTAAGTTTTTTATAATCAGGATGAGACACTTCACTAAATAAATCAAAAGTTCCACCCATATCAACAAAAGAACCATCTTTTTTTATTATAGTTAAATCAATGGTTGAACCACGTGAATGACCAGACTTTGACATTATATAATTACCTTCTAGCAAATCTGATTTTTTAAGATTTGGATAAAAACTTTTATCACCAATATTTTCAGAAGAATTAATCCATTCAACAAAGTTATCTACGGCTTTTTGAGGTCTATATGTATCCCAAATTAAAAGACGATACCCTTGCTTTCTTAAAATTTCAGCCGCAAAAGAAAGAGCCTTTAATGATTTTTTTGTCATATAAGCAACAGGTGCATTATAACCTCTTATCCTTCCGCCTGTGAAGTTATTATCTGAATAATAACGAATATCATAAGCCGCATCATAAATAACTGATGAAACAGAAAGAAAATCACTTTTATCATACGAAATTTGTGCTGCCAATGTTGTTTGCACAAAACTTAAAATAATAAATATTGCTAAAAATAATTTTTTCATAAAATTTCTCATATCAATCATCTTAACTTATATTTTTTATAATTCTTTGTACGCTTCTGCCAAGCGTTCTATACCAAGTTCAATATTTTCTTTATTTGCATTTGAATAATTCAATCGTAATGTGTTATTAATACCTTCTGTTGTATAAAAAGGTTTTCCTGGAATAAATGCAACCTTTTTCTCAACTGCTTTTTCAAATAATTCAAGTGCATCTTTATCTTTTGGTAAAGTTACCCAAGTAAACATTCCACCTTTTGGTTCTGTATAAGAAACCTTATCACCAAAATTTTTCTTTATAGCTTCAATCATTGCAGCCGCTTGATTTTTATACAAAGCTCTAATTTTTTCTATATGAGCTTCTGTATCATTATTTTGCATATAATCTAAAATCAAATATTGATTTAAGACACTTGAATGTGCGTCTGCCATTTGTTTTGCGACTTCTATTTTTTTAACAATTTCTTCGTTTGCAACAATATAGCCCAATCTTAATCCTGGAGAAACAATTTTTGAAAACGAACCTAAATAAATATTTTTATTTATATCTGTTTCGCCGATGTATGGCATTTTGTATTTTTTATCAAAATATAATTGACCATAAGCATCATCTTGCACAATAATCGTATCTTCATCTTTTAAAACATCAAAAACTACTTTTCTATTTTCTTTGGAATAAGTTATACCTGTTGGATTTTGAAAGTTCGGAATTAAATATGCCAATTTTGGTTTATGATTTTTAACACTAGCTTTTAGTTCATCAATATCCAAGCCATAATCTTTTAATGTTACAGGAACAAAATTTGCACCATAGTAATAAAAAATTTGCAAAAAGCCTAAAAAAGTAGGTTTTTCTATCAACACAGAATCATTTTTGTTTATAAATGTTTTACCTAAAATATCAACAGCTTGTTGAGATCCAGTTGTGATAACTACATTTTTTTCAGTAACATTCATTCCATAACGAGTTGCATACTGTTCTGCAATATACTGACGCAAAGAATCAATACCTAATGTTGTTGAATATTGATAAAGTTTATCTTGATATTTTTCTGTAATTCTTGCCATTGATTCTTTTAATTCTTCTTGCGGAAAAGAAATTGGATTTGGCATTCCACCTGCAAAAGATATTATTTCAGGATTTTTTAACAATCCAAAAATACTTCTTATAAAAGAAGATGGTGTTGATTTTATTTGTTCTGAATAATAGTTTTCAAACATATTTTCCTAACCTGCTATATCCTTTATTGAATATGAACCAAAAAATCTATAATAATTTACGCGTTTTTTTATTTCTTCTAATGATGATTTTATACAAATGTCATCAATATGTCCATCTATATCTACACAGAAAATATATTCGCCCAAAACTTTTTTTGAAGGTCTTGAATCTATATGCGACATATTAATTTTGTTTTGTCTTAAAATATCTAAAACATCAAGCAATGCACCTGATTTATTTTGAGTTGTAAACGCAAATGAAGTTTTATCATTTCCAGTTTTTTGAGTTGTTTTTTTGCCAATACAGATAAATCTTGTTTTATTATCAGCTTCATCATTAATGCCAATATCAACAATTTTTTTGTTATAAATATTGGCAGCTTCACTATTTGCAATAGCAGCATAAGAATCATCATAGTTATCAAGCAATCTGACAGCTTCTGATGTACTTACAGAGGTTTGTTTTTTAACAATATAACCATATTTATTACCTAGATTTTTTATATAGCCACTACATTGAGCTAACGCTTGTGGGTGAGATAAAACAACTTTAACATCTTCTATTTTTCCAGTTTTATTTATCAAACAATGGGAAATAGGTAATACGATTTCTTGAAATATTTTTACAGAATTATCTGCCTGAATTAATTTGTCAACAGTTTCTCTTACAATACCTTCAATTGAATTTTCGACAGGAAGAATACCAACTGAGTCTGGAGAATTTCCAACTTCTTGAATTATCTCGTCAATATAGCTTGATGATTCAATTTCATAGTCTAAAAAATCACATATTTTTTGTGCTTCAAACATAGCCTTTTCTGAATATGAACCTTTTTGACCGAAAAAAATTACCTTTTTCATTTCAACTCCATTTTAATAAATATTCAAACTTCATGCCATAAAAATTTGTTGTTGGTATAATTATACTATAGAAAAGAGGCAAAATTATGATTATTATAATGGAATCTGATGCAACTCAAGAACAAATTGATAAAGTTGTAAACAGATTAAAAGAAAACGGTTTTAAAATCAATTTAAACTTAGGTGATGTTTTAACAGTAATCGCAGCTATCGGTGACAAAAGATTAGTTCAACCTCAATCAATCGCATCATTTGAAGGTGTTAGAGAAGTTAAGCTTATTCAAGAACCATTTAAAATGGCAAGCAGAGAATCTCAAAAAACAGATACAGTTATTGATTTGGGAAACGGAATAAAAATAGGCGGAAATAACAAACCTGTTATTATGGCAGGTCCTTGTAGTGTAGAAGATTATGACAGCTTATTAGAAATTGCAAAATCTGTAAAAGCATCAGGAGCTCAAATTTTGCGTGGCGGTGCTTTCAAACCAAGAACTTCACCTTACGATTTTCAAGGATTAGAAGAAAAAGGTTTAGAATACCTTGCAAAAGTTAGAGAAAAAACAGGTTTATTAATAATCACAGAAGTAATGGACACTCTTGACTTACCACTTGTTGAAGAATACGCAGATATTATTCAAATTGGTGCAAGAAACATGCAAAACTTCAAATTGTTAAAAGCAGTTGGCAAATACAAAAAACCAGTATTACTAAAAAGAGGTGCAGCAGCATCAATCAGAGAATTTTTATTAGCAGCAGAACACATTATGTATGCAGGTAATCCAAACGTTATTCTTTGCGAAAGAGGAATAAAAGGAATTGACTCAACTTACACAAGAAACACTCTTGATTTAGCAGCAGTTCCAATTATTCATAAATATTCTCATTTGCCAATAGTAGTTGATCCAAGTCACGGAACTGGTAGAAGATATTTGGTTGAGCCTATGTCTAAAGCTGCATTGATTTCAGGTGCAAACGGTTTGATAATTGAAGTTCACAATAACCCTGACAAAGCGGTTTCTGATGGCGCACAAAGTTTAACTCTTGAAATGTTTGAAAAAACAATGAAAAATTTAAACATTATCATTGAAATGAATTTAGCAATCGAAAAAAACAAATAAATCAAAATACTCTTTATGCATGATTAAAAAACAAATATTCTTATTTAATATAAGAATATAAAGATAATATGGAGAGTAGGTTATGATAGATTTAATCGGAATGGAATCCGTAAATCCTCTTGCATCTGTTATGGATGTAAAATCTGTTGCCGCAAAAACAACAGAAGAAGTGGCTATTAGCGATAATGCTAATTTATTAGATTACAATTTTTCAAAAGAAAATAGTTTTAAACTTATTGCAAAATCTAAAGTTACAACATTTGAAGATTTTAGCAAAGATTATCAAACACTAACTGGCAAAAACATAAATTCTGATGAAGCGACAGAGCTATATAAAGAATATATGAATTTTCGTGGTTGTAATGACGAAAAAGACCTTGAAGCATTAAACAAAGTAACGAACCCATCTTGTTTAACAAAAGATGATTTAAAAACTAAAGCCATAAATGATTTGATGTTTGGATTATTAATGCTTGCAACAGTAGGATTAAACCCTAATATTAAACGTGAAGATTTAGGCACTATTATAGAAGGTGCTACAACTGAAGAACTTGCAGAATTTGTGAACAATTTTGATACGGCAAAAGGAAACAATTCAACAGGCGGAATGCTAGAAGCATTAGCAAATTTTGCAGATAAAGTATCAGATAACGAAACAATCCCACCCGAATTAAGAGAAAAATTAGCAAGTTTTTCAAAAGAAGTTAAAAAAGAAAGCGAAGCTTCAACAATAGATTTAATGTTCAAAGTTGTTGATAAAGCAAATGAATACAACCAAAAACTTATCGAAAATTACAAATCAGAAATGTAATTTAGATAGTTTTATTTAAAAATTTTTCGCTAACTTCAGTTTTTCTCATTTTTGTTACGAATAAACTAGACACAATACCACAAGCCATTATAATTGGTAATATCAATTTATTCTTGGCAAACTTTTTAGCATTATTTAAATTAAAATCGATTTCATTTTTTATATCTTTTTTCAAAACTTTTGCATATTTTTCATTTGAAGAAGCATATTGTTTTATAGCTTTTTTTATCCCATCTTCCAAGTGCCCTTCTTCAATTTCAATAATTTTCTTATATTGAGAAGTTTCGCCATAAGTACTTACAAGTTTTTCAAACTCTTTATTCAATCCCTCATTTTTCTTCACAACTATACCTACAAGTGGAATAGCAGACATTTGTGCTAACATATTTTTTTTGTCTTTTTGAGAAATATTCATTTTCTTCAAATCTTCATCATTTGCCATTGTTAATTTTTCAATAAAATCGGCATCTGTAGGTTTTGCAAAATCAGAATTTGGATTAAATCCTTTTGGATAATCTATATACATTGCAGGATTTAACATATCATAATCATTAGAAGAATCACCTGCAACAATTACCAAATCATCATTTTTCTTTGCTTCTGCAACGGCTTTTCTTGTGTCATAAAGTTTTGATAACGCATTATTATTTTTTTCATTAGACAAACTTTCAAAAAGTGCTTGCATATTTGGCGAAAATTCTAAAACTTTTCTACCTCGTTTTTTATCTACAAATTCTTTTTGAAAATATTTAACTTTACCATCATTTAAACCATTTTCAAAGATTTGAATTGCACCACTTTTTATATCTTTATACACATTACCATTTTCTTTGTTTGTTACTAAATCGCAATCACTTGGCAACGACAAATGTATTTTTAAATTTCCGTCTTTTCTAATATCTGCAACCCAATCTTTGCTATTTGAAATTTTTGAATACAAAGATTTTTCACCATAATCTTTTATACTATTTTCAGTATCACATTCTAAAATCTCTAAATTTTGAGATTTTAATACATTTATCAAATTTTCTCTTATTTTTGAACCATCCCAATTAGTAACTTTTTTTATTTCATTTTCTTTTTGTTTATTAATTTCTGAATAACTAAATGGAAACTTTTGTCCATTATAAAAATCTTCATCCGCAGAAAGTTTTAAATGTTCATCACTACCATTTTTTACAATCAAAGATTTTGGCAAAGGCATCTTATAACCAGCCTCTTTTAGTTGAAAAGCAATTGTTTCAAATTCACCATAAGTACGCCCAGTTGTAATATGAAAAGACAAGTTTTCTTTTGTATTATCTAAAAAAGTTTTAAAATTATCAAAATAAGAAACCAAATCAGGACGAACATTCGCAGGATTATTTTTTATTTCGCCTTGTTTCAAAAACGGATAATAAGTATTGTCAAAATCTGAATAAACGTTCACTTTACCAGACTTAAATGCAACATTATTTATAGTATTTACACTACTTATTCGCAATTTAATTCACCACTAAAACCCACTAATACAATGATATAAAAATTTTTATTTTTTTCTATATTTAAAATCAAATCTTATAACACTTTTCTTTGTAAAAAAATGTAAAAATATCATTACACGAATAACAAATTATATTATTTACAGATTTAAAATAAAAAATCATAAAGTTTTGCAAAATTTATTTATAGTAGTTTATTAGGGGTATAAAATTGAGAATTTCGAGTATTCAAAACAACAGTTTTTATTTTAAAAAAGCAAAACCTTCTTTTGCAAGTAAAGTAATATATGAAAAATCAAACTATCCATTAAGTCAAAACGCAAAAGATTTTATTGATAAATTTGAAGAATTACCTGAACCACAAAAAAAAGAAGAATGTAAATATTTAGGTTCTGGAATGACAGGGAGTGCATATTACACACCTTTATTTAATTTTGTAATCAAACAAAGCTCAAGACCAAATGATTATAAAAATTCAAGAGATTATAAAGGAAGTTTATACCAAGAAAACGATGTTTTATTAGCTCTTAATCCACACGTAGAACATACACAATATGGTATTGCTTATGTTGAAACAGAAAAAGGTGGAAAATTCTTAATATCTACTTTAGTTGACGGTAAAAAAGCTGATGTTAATAACAACCCATTAAATAACAAAAAACTTGATAGACTACTTAGAACATTATATAGATTAGACAAAAATGGAATTTTAAATACAGATTTATCAAGTTCAAATATTCTATATACAGATGACAATTATGCAAACATTATTGATTATCAATGGGGTGAAAAATTCAAGCCAGGATGTTTCACTAGCTTTAAATATGTATCACTTCCAGGTTTTGAAGAACCTAGCAACATGAATATGTTTGAAGGCGCTTCTTTTGCCGGTTATTTGGAAAGATGCGAAAACCCAAGAGAACTACTAAAAGATTATCTATTGTTAAAAGCTCATTACACAGAGAAAAAAATTGATTTCTTAGAACGCCAAAATGGAAATTCATATTACATTGATGACAGAATAGATTTTGAAAAAGCAAAACTTGAAGCATACAAAAACCCAACAGATGACGTATTAAATGCCGAATTGTTAAAAATGACAATTATGAAAGAGCATAGAAGACAATATAATTACATTGATATAGATATTAATGATGAAAACAAAAATATTCTTGAAATGTTTAATCACTGTGTTTTAGGTACAATTGCAGCAGAAACTTTAAGCAAATACACATCAAGCGATAACGAAAAATATTTTTATTATATGAGACAATACGGAGAGTATTACAATACACGAAATAAAAAAGATTATACTGCTACTATGGAATGGATAGCAAAAATGTGTGCTGGTACAGAATCACGATTAAGTTCTGTATTTAAACAAAATAAAATAATGAATATTTCTTCTGATTATAATTCATTAATATCAATTAAATTTAATTCAATGGCTGATAACCTAAAACTATCAGAACTTATACGAAATAAAACAACACAAGTAAGCAATATCACACGAAACTGCTATGAAATGTTAAAAGGAAAAGATTTTCTTTTAGATAATACACTTTCAAATATTTCAAGATTGCTATACTAGTATTAAAAGGAATAAAATATGAAAATAAACTCTATAAAAGAATACACAATTCCACAGTTTTCAAAACAAACTTCAAAAACCCAAAACAAACAAAATAGCAATCTTAAAAAAGCCGCACCAATTATTGCAAGTGCTACAGCTATTACTGGTGGAATTATCGCTATTGGAATAATCAAAAAAGCACCTAAAAAACCTATTAATATTGATATCGATTTTAAAAATTCAATTTTAAAATCTTTAGAAAAAGAAGGTATCAAATGCAAAACAGAAGATTTAAATAGTATTGTAGGTCCAGAAGAATTTTCAACTTTAATCAATAAATTTAAGCCTGAAAATTTCAACATAAGTAAACAAGCGCAATCATTAGATAAATTTAAAAACGAAGGTGAATTTATTAATTATCTAAAAGATGCAAATAATTTAAAAGATTATTATTCAAACTTTGTAGATGGAACATTTAGAGTAAGCCTTCATTCACATTCAAATTTTTCTGACGGCAGAGCAAGTGTTTCTGAATTTTTAGAAAACGCAACAAAATACGCAGATTTAATCGCATCAAAAAATTGCGACAAATCTATACCACCATTCACGATTGCCTTGACAGATCACGACAATGTAGATGGATGTAAAGAAGCAATCAAAATAATTGCACAAAATCCTGAAAAGTATAAAAATCTTAAATTTGTAGCAGGAACAGAAATGAGTGTAAACTCTAATATTTTAGAACCACTAAGAAACCATTTTGACGTTACTGCACTTGCAATCAATCCGTTTGACAACGATTTTTGCAAATTATTAAACGACTTAAAAGACAAAAGAACAAATACTATACAAAAACTTATTGATAAAAGTAATCTTAGAAGAGGTACAAACTACACAATTAATGACTTAATTGATTGGCAGCTTAAAAATTCTAAAGGAAAACAAGATATAAAAACAATGGCAGGAGTAAGTGGAGTAAGACACGCTATTGATGCTCTTATGAATATATCAAGTGAAACCATCAAAAAGAGTCATTATGACCATTGTGACTCTCTTGACATTGAAACAGTAATTAACGCTATTCACAAAGCTGGTGGTAAAGCATCATTAACACACCCGCTAAAATCTTTTTATGCTCCAATTCCAGAAGATAAATTGATAAAATTAAAAGAATTAGGAATTGATGGTTTTGAAGCTAACCACCAATATGCTCCAAACAAATTTTACAAACTAATGGAAAATAATAATTGTTTCAACCCAGATGATTCTGTTACAAAAAGAGCAGACATAATTTACAATAATTTGTCTAATTTTGCGAAAAAGAATTCTCTATTTTTGTCAGGTGGGACAGACTCTCACAATCATCATCCATTCATATACCACCCAAACACCGATTTCGTTGCTGAATTCGTTGAAAACGTATTAAATGGAAAAATCAAATAAAAATTATTAAAAATCCAAACCGATATCTAATGTTTTTGCTTTTGCAACTATTGCGCTTGATGAAATAACATCAACACCACAATCTGCAATAGCTTTAACTGTATCTAATTTTACATTTCCACTTGCTTCAACAATTGCTTTTCCATTAATAATTTTGCAAGCTTCTTTCATTTCTTCTAATCGCATATTATCAAGCATTATAATATCTGCATTAGCTTCTAGTGCTTCTTTTACTTGTTTTAATGTATCACATTCAATTTCTATTTTATGAGCGTGAGATACATATTTTCTAATTTTTCCTACAGCATTTTTTATTCCACCAGCAAATTTAATATGGTTATCTTTTATCATTACGCAATCAGAAAGATTAAAGCGATGAAGTGACGCACCACCACAAATTACTGAATATTTTTCAAACATTCTGAAATTTGGAGTTGTTTTTCTTGTATCAACAATTTTTGCTTTTGAACCTTCCAACGCTTTTACATATTTATTTGTTTCAGTTGCAATACCGCTCATTCTTTGCATATAATTTAATGCAACTCTTTCACCATTTAATAAAAATCTTGCAGAGCCACAAATTCTTGCTATTTTATCGCCTGCTTTAATTTCATCTCCATCATTAAAAAAGAAAGTTACAGACATATCTGGGCTCAATATTTTAAACACCATTTCAAAGATATGAGAGCCACACAAAATTCCGTCTTCTCTTGTAACCAAATTTGCGCAAATTTCTTCAGACTCTTCTGTCAAAAAGTCAGTTGTTATATCACCATAACCAATATCTTCTTTTAATGCTGATTTAATGTAATCTTCAATAATAAAATCTTGTAATAAATTATTCATAATACTTCTTTCTTATTATTTTACAAATACAGGTTCCTTTTCACCTTTAACAATTTGTGTATGTACTGCTTCTTCCATAGTCTTTGTGTAATCTAATCTATAATGCGCACCTCTTGATTCTTTTCTTTCTATTGCGCAATCTACAATCAAATTTGCAACTATAAACATATTTCTAAGTTCATATTCTCTTTTATTTGCATACTTAATTTGAACAGGAAATTCTTTTCTCAACTCTGCAAGTTTTTCTTTTGCAGTTAATAATGATTTTTCATCTCTCAAAATTCCAACATAATTCCACATTATATCTTGAATTTTTTGTTTTAAATCTTCAACATCATAATCATCTTCCGGCAAATCACAAGAATACTTATCTATTGCATCTTTAATAGTTTTATCCATTTGAGATGGAAAATCTAAATTTGTGAAAGTCAAGAAATCAGATAATTCATAGGCACACACAACACATTCAAGCAAAGAATTACTTGCCAATCTGTTTGCACCATGCAAACCGGTTGAAGCAACTTCGCCAATTGCATACAAACCTTTAATAGAAGTTTGACCTTCAATATTTGTTTTCACACCACCCATTGAATAATGTGCAGCAGGAGAAACTGGAATAAAATCTTTTGAAATATCAATTCCATTTTTCGCACATAACCTTGAGATTGTTGGAAATCTTTTTGACAAAACATCTTTTGATAAATGAGTTGAATTTAAAAATACATTTTTCAAATTATGTTCTTTCATTTCATTAAAAATTGCACGCGTAACAACATCTCTTGGTGCTAATTCTGCTAATTCGTGGTATTTATCCATAAATCTTTCGCCGTTTTTATAAACAAGTTTTGCACCTTCACCTCTTACGGCTTCTGAAATTAAAAATCTATTTTTGCTTGATTCAATAGAAAGTGCAGTTGGATGGAATTGAACAAATTCCATATCTTGCACAACAGCACCTGCTTCATAAGCAAGAGCTACACCATCACCTGTTGCAAGTGATAAATTTGTAGTGTATTTATATAACTGACCAAAGCCACCTGTTGCTAATACTACGGCAGAAGAATGAATTACTTCATATTCTTGAGTTAAATCATTGAAAACAATAACACCCTTACAAGTTTTATTTGCATCAATTAACAATTCTACCGCAACAGTTTGTTCATACACTTGAATATTTTCATCTTTTAAAACATTTTCTGTTAAAGCTTTTTCTATACCGCGACCTGTCGCATCTCCACCAGAATGCAAAATACGATTTACGCTATGAGCCGCTTCCATAGTCAAATAAAAATTACCGTTTTCATCTTTATCAAAATCAACACCAAAATTTAATAAATCTTTTATTACATTATTAGAACATTCAGATATAATTTTTGCGATATTACCATCACTCAACCCTGCTCCTGCTCTCAATGTATCATTTACATGCAAAGAAGTAGAATCTTTCTCGTTTTCATCTAAAACGGCTACAATTCCACCTTGAGCATAACGAGAATTACTTTCTCCCAATTTTGATTTTGTAATTAAAAGTAAGCCATCATTTAAATTACTACTTTGACTTATTTTTAAAGCCGCATACTGACCTGCAATACCGCTACCAATAATTACTACTGAATATTCCGAGTGTTTCATTTTTTTATCCTGTCTAACTCTTATTTTAAATCAAACATTTTTTTTTACCAATAAAAATAAAAAAGTGGATAAAATAGTTTATCCACTTTTCAATATTGTATTTTTTATTAATTTTCAAATTAATAATCAATAACTCTCATTTGGAAATAAGATTGAGGATGAGCGCAAACTGGACATTTTCCAACAGCTTCAATATCTTCCATAATGTGTCCGCAATTCAAACAAATCCAAACTGTTTTTGTACGTTTTTTGAACACTTCACCATTTTTGATATTTTCTGCAAGTTTTTTGTATCTTTCTTCGTGTTCTTTTTCAATTTCACCTACTTTTTCAAACAAAGCAGCAATATCATCAAAGCCTTCTTCTCTTGCTTCTTTCGCAAATGTAGGATACATATTTGTCCATTCTTCGTGTTCACCGTCTGCAGCAGCTTTTAAACAATCAATTGTTGAAGGAACAGCGCCATCTTCTTGTAAAAGTTTAAACCAGATTTTTGCGTGTTCTTTTTCATTACCTGCAGTTTCTTCAAAAATATTGGCAATTTGTACATAACCTTCTTTTTTTGCTTTACTTGCAAAATAAGTGTACTTATTTCTTGCCTGAGATTCTCCTGCAAATGCAGCTTCTAAATTTTTTTGTGTCTTGCTACCTTGAAAATTCATTATTTCCTCCTATATAAACTAACCACTACTCTATTATTTATCATGAATAATTTAAGTCAAGGTACAAACATCATTATTTCATGATAATATTTATTTATTATGAAACATTGTTTAGAGCAAAAAGTATATTATTCAGACACAGATGCTTATGCAGTAACATGGCACGGAGCTTATCTTCGTTGGATGGAAGCAGGCAGAATAGAATTTTGTGAAAAAATGGGACATACACTTGTTGAGCTACAAGAACAAGATATAGTTCTTCCCGTTTCTAGCATAAACATAAAATACAAAGCACCTGCAAAACTTAATGACACAGTTATTGTCGAAACAGAAGTAAAAAATTTCACGCCACTTTATGTAACTTTTGAACAAAAAATCATCAATAAAAACACAAAAAAATTATATGTAGAAGCAACGGTCAATGTAGTAGCCGTAAACAATGAAGGAAAACTTTACAGAAGAATGCCTAGAATTTTGCTTGATATTTTCAAGCAAACACAAGAAAGCGAATCATTATGAGATTAAATAAATACATAGCATCAGCAGGAATTTGTTCAAGAAGAAAAGCAGATGAATTAATAACATCCGGCGTAGTTTCTGTCAATGGAAAAAAAGTAACCGAACTTGGTTTTCAAATTGATGAAAAAGATAAGGTTTTTATAAATAACGAAATTGTAAGACCTAAAAAACACGAATATTATAAATTTTACAAACCAACAGGTTATATAACAACATCAAAAGACGAAAAAGACAGAAAAATAATTTATGATATTCTTCCTGAAAACTTGCACAACCTAAAACCAGTAGGCAGACTTGATAGAGAATCTTCAGGTTTATTAATTCTTACAAATGACGGAGATTTAATAAATGACCTAACTCATCCGTCTGTAAAAATTCCAAAAGTTTATATAGTTACTGTTGATGGAAAAATCACAATGAATCACCTTGAAGAACTTGCAAAAGGTATCGAAATAGAAGAGGGCAAAATTGCTTATGCAGAAGCTCAAATCATTGAATCTACAAACAAAAAATCTGTTCTTCAAATTGTTTTATATCAAGGTTTAAACAGACAAATCAGAAAAATGCTTGATTATTTAGGATTTAAAGTTGTATCTTTAAAAAGAATACAACACGCAACAATAACTTTAGAAGGATTAAAAAAAGGTCAATTTAAACCTATAAAACCACAACAAATAAAAGAATTAAAAAATTACATTTCCAAACAACTACCAAAGGATATTTAAGATGCTAAAAATCGGTATAACAGGAAATATAGCCGCTGGAAAAACCCAAGTTGAAAACTATCTTCTTTCACAAGGTTACAAAGTTTTAGACACAGATAAAACAACTCACGAACTTTTAAAAAATACTTCGATAAAAAATGAAATTGCAAAACGATTTAATGATGTATTTGAAAAAGATGAAATTTCAAGAAAAAAACTTGGAAATATTGTGTTTTCTGACGAAAAAGAAAAACAAAAACTAGAAAAAATATTACATCCTGAAATTACAAAAAAAATTATAGAATTTTTTAACAACAATCAACAAGAAAAATTTGTATTTATATCTGCGTCACAACTTTTTGAAGCAAAATTAGAAAATTTATTTGATAAAATATTACTCATTTTTGCAGATGACAAAATTCGTCAAGAAAGACTTATTACAAGAAACAATTTAACAGAAGAAGCAGCAAAAATAAGATTAAACGCACAAATGCCACAAGAACAAAAACAAAAGCTAAGTGATTTTACAATCAACAACAATAGCACACTTGATGCGCTTTACAAACAAACAGCAGAGATTTTAACAATCTTGAAAAATTCTTAATTATGCTGCGATAGAAAGTGAATTTTGAACAGGAACAAACACTCTGAATGTTGTACCTAAATCTACCATATTAGAAATATGATCACTTGCTTCTAGTCCGTTTCCTAATGAAACCGCAATATGACCATCTTTATGTTCATTATCTCTGCCCCAACATATTATGCAACCTGCTGGAAGATTTTTTAAATCTGATTTAGAAATAGTTACTTCTTTAAATTTAGAACTATTTGCAAGTTTATCGGCACATTGATATGCAGAAGCAGATCTTATTTCGCCTTCAGAAAGACCAACTGTTTGAAGAGTATCATTTACGCCTCTTGCACACCAACCTTTTGTATTTTCTGCATTTGCAACACTTGCTGCAGTTCGTGCTAAATTTCCAGAAACTTCTGGATTATAAACATCATCAAGTTCATGAAGTTCATTATTTGTATTTATAGGAGTTGCATTATGTGCACCATTTAACATATTTTGCAAAAAGTTATCGAAAATATCAACTTGTGATGAAGAACCATCACTTGCAAATGGATTTGAAACATAATTTATAGGTGAAACACCTACATTTGAACAATTGTACATATAAATAACCAACCTTATAACCTTACACTTATATAAAGTATTTTTGTCTTAAAAAATTGCCCTTTTTATTAAAAATTTTTAACAAAAAAGTGTAAGGCAAATAACCTTACACTTTTTATACTTGTATGTTCAGCCAAATTAAAGAACATTTGCAACTGATGAAGCAATATTTGCTAAGCCACCATTTTTGTATGTGCTTATCAATTTGTTCACAAATGAACCGGCCATATCACCTGCTACATCTTTCAAATTATCCATAACACCATTATTTTCTAGTGTTTGCAAGAATGAATTTTTACCACTTTGCAAATGTCTTGTTTTTAAAGAATTTAGCAAAGAACTTACATATTCTTGCTCGGTATCATCTGACGTTTGAATTTGCATGCCTGCTGGTGGACCCATTTGACCTTGAGTTTGAACTGATAACGAATTTTTAATTTCTTCAGTTGTAATCTGACCATTTGTATCAGTGTCTATTTTGCTAAATTGTTCTTTTAATGTTTTTAGGAAACTATCATCTTTTGCATCAACAGACGCTAATTCATCCATAGATAAACCTTTTACGCCATCTGTATCAGCTTTATCTAATTTTGGTTGAATATTATTTAGCATTAACTGAAGCATATCATCGTTGTCATAACCATTTATAGCGGATACCATAAAACCTCCTTTCTCCACTCTGAGTTTAAACTATTTAAAAGATTTATTTATCCTCTATAAACTCTAAAAAAATAAAAAAGGAGTTTTAATAATAAAACTCCTGAATTTAAAGTTGGTTA
>JAKSUT010000040.1 GCA_024408705.1 bacterium
GAACTTGATTTATATTGCCTAAAATACGGAGATAAAATTGAAATTGACCATTCAGCATTTGAAGCAGGCGGAGGCGCAATAAATACAGCAGCATGTTTTGCAAAATTGGGTCTAAAAACTTCTGCTGCCATCAAAATCGGAGAAGGTGTTGATAGAAGAGAAGCGAAAAAAACTTTAAAAGACTATGGAATTGATACAAGTTTTATAATGCAAACCGACGAAGCAAGAACAGGTTTTTCTATTATCCTTACAAGTTTTGAGGGTGATAGAACAGTACTTGCGCACAGAGGTGCAAACATTACTCTAAAACCAGAAGACATTGATTTTGAAAAACTTAAAAAAACTAAATGGATATATTGTGCGCCACTAAATTCTAAATACGGAAATGTTTTAGAAAAAATCACAGATTTCGCAGAAGAAAACAACATTAAAATAGCACACAATATTGGGGGTAAAGCACTTGATAAAAGTTTGGATGAACTAAAACCAATTCTTCAAAAATTAAACATTTTATCACTAAACACAGAAGAAGCAACAAGAATTACAAAAATCGAACAAAAATACACAAAAAATAAAAAACAAATCATAAATGATGATGTAAAATTAATGCTAACAACATTAAAATCATTTGTAAAAGACATTGTAATAATCACAGATGGTGGCAAAGGTGCTTATGCTTATGACGGCACAAATTTTTATTATGCACCAGTTTATCCGACCAAAAGAGTTAGCACACTTGGTGCTGGAGATGCTTTTGCAAGTACATTCTGCGCAAGCATAATGCTTGGAAAAGATATCAAAACCGCACTACAATTAGCGTCTATAAATTCAGGAAATGTAGTTTCATATTATGGCGCACAAGAAGGCTTGCTAGACTTACCAAAACTTGAAGAAATAAATTCTAAAAACACAGAATACAAAGCGATTATTGTGGAATAGAAATTAGATATTTTTAATATCTTTTTGTATTTGTGAATAACTAACCATAACATCTAAAATAAATTTTAAATCTTTTTCTTCAAAGTTATCTAAAAATTTTTCAATATCTGCTCTAAAATATTTCTGAGGTATAGATTCACTAAAATCAAAAAGTTCTCTTTCTGTAG
Source organism: bacterium (assembly GCA_024408705.1). Lineage (GTDB taxonomy): Bacteria > Cyanobacteriota > Vampirovibrionia > Gastranaerophilales > Gastranaerophilaceae > JAKSUT01. The sequence continues at coordinate 1,107 of JAKSUT010000040.1, forward strand.
TATTTAAGGCTTTTGCAATTTTTTCAAGAGTTTCAGCTGTCATAAAGCGCTTACCTCTTTCTATATTGCTCAAATTTGGTTTATCCATATTTATTAATTCAGCTAACATTTCTTGCGACAAACCACTTTTTTTGCGTAAACTTTTTATTCTTAAACCTAATTTTTCTTTTAGTGTTAGCATATTTACCTCTTTTTATTAAGGGTAACGAATAAAAAGACAAAGTAAAAGATACTAATTTGCTAATTTTTATTGACAATATTAGCAATATATACTATATTTATTTTGTTATTTTGTATTTATGAAAGGAAATTTTATGGAAAAGAACAGAACAACAGCAATTTTACTATCTTTATTTTTAGGCGGGTTAGGAATACACAAATTTTATTTAAACCAAACTGTTAAAGGAATTCTTTATCTTATATTTGGTATTACTGGTATTCCTTCAATTTTAGCTTTTATAGATTTTATAAAATTTATAATTTGGGATGATGCTAAATTTCAAGATTATATAGAAAAAAATGCTCAATAAAGGAGAATCAAATAATGAATATCAATTGTCCATATTGTCAAGAAAGCATTGAAGATAATTTAATAAAATGTCCTTATTGCAATGAGATACTCCCTGAAAAAGAGGGAAATTCTTGGGTTATTAGTTTAATTTTAGCAAATCCGTATTTTGGAATTTTTGGATTAAACAATTTTTATAACAAGAAAAAAGTAATTGGTTTTAGTCAATTAATACTTACATTTACTTTTTATGGTGCAATTATAAGTATTATTTGGGCTTTTATTGATTATTTTATGATTTTGTTTGATAAATACACAGATTCTAAAGGGCGAAAACTATCAAAAGAAATAACAATCAAATCAACAGCTTTATTAACTCTATTATTTGCACATAGATTTTATGTAAAAAAATATATATCAGGATTACTTTTTGCATTTACATTAGGTGGTCTTGGAATATGGTGGTTAATTGATTTAGTTATAATTTTGACTGGAAAGTTTAAAGATGCTGAAGGAAATTTAATAACAGAATAATAAACGAGGATAATAAATCATATGAAAAAGAGAATTTTATCAATATTATTAATTTCTATTTGTCCATTATTTTTATCAGCATGCGTAAAAACGGATACTGATATTGTTATAGACAAAAAAGGTAATGCTACATTTTCATCAAAACTACTATTTGATAAAAATGTAGCAAACTATATGGGAGATACTCTAAATCCTGAATATTATAAGAAAAATAGTCAAGATACAGAAATGGAATTCACAAAAATCCATGAAGATGGCTATGTTGGAATAAAATCTCATAAAAATATTAAAAATATATATAAAAACGATTTAAGTACCTTACTTGATGAAAGTTATTTAACTCCTAAGAATAAAAAATTTCTAGAAATTAATAAAAGTGTTTTTCATAAAAATATTAAAATTAATTTAGTTTCTAATTTTTCAAATATGAAAGATGCAAATGGGAAAGCTATAGACAAAAATACTGCAGAATTAATTACTCCAACATTTAGAATAACTATCCCTTATAAAGCATATAAAAACAATGCTCAACATGTTACAAATGATAGCCATACTTATGAATGGAAACCTTCAACTTCAAATTCAAACGAAATTATACTTGAATACAATATTATAAATTTCTTAAATATTAGTATTTTTGCAATTGCTATACTATTACTAATTTTAGGAATAATATTTTATTCAATAAAAAAACAAAAAAAACTTTATATAAGTCTTTTTGCTACATCAGGAATATTACTTTTATACATTATAATTTTTGAAATTGTTTGTTTTATAGGTAATATTCCTAGATTGTCAGTTATTGAAAAAGTATTAAAACAAGCAACAGAAATAAATAAAACAGAAGCTATTTATTTAATTGAAGATTATGAAGAAACACCTGCTAAAAAATATCATTTCTTTGATAATAAAGAGTTTACTGACGTATTTGAATTTAAAGATAAAGGTGTTTCTGTTTATAAATTTAGCGTAGAAACAGATTTTCAAGTAGGAAATGGGAATGATGATGATAATTATTTTAGTTATGAAATTGGCAGAATCTATGTAAATCCTCAAGATTCAAAAAAATCTAAATGTACATATAATTATATGGGAAAATTTAGTGATGAAAAGATAGATTATTTTGAATGTTCAGAATCTCAATTTATAAAAAGCCTTCCGGAAATTGCAAAAATAAAAAAAGAAAAATTTAATGAACTTAAAAAAGCATATAAAGAAAGAGAACTAATTGACATTTGCGGAATGGCAGATAATGAAAACACTCCAGAATGTTCTCGTTTTAATGATAAAAATTGGGAACAAGAATGGGAAAGAATAGAAAATTCAGCAAAAAGTAGTCTTACTAAATTACGTTGTGCAACATTAGATAAAATGTCATTTCAAAAATAAGGACTATAAAAATGACAGAAATAAATGAAACAAAAGAATGTCCTTTTTGTGGTGAATATATAAATACCAAAGCTATAAAATGCAAACATTGTGGCGAATGGTTAAATGTAAAATGTCCATATTGTGGCGAATTAGTTAGTGCAAATGTCAAAATTTGTCCAGAATGTAATTCAAAACTTAATTTTACAAACAAAAAAGATAATTGTACTTTATCAGTAATATCTTGGTGTCTAAGTGCTTTATATCTTTTAGGTTGCATGAATTTTATTGCTTGTTTAAATGCTCCACCACCAGATGGCATCGCTAACATCACACCAATTGATAAAACAGGAAATGCAAGTGCTATATTCTTTTTCTTACTTTTTCCAATTGGAACAGCAATAGGGTCAATCTGTTTAAAACAAGCAATAAAATCATCAATATATTCACTAATAACATCATTGTTTATCGCATTTATTTCTATTCTTGTAATTTTATCATAGCATTAAAAGAAGGTGTAAAATGGAAAATAAAAACACAAAAGAATGCCCTTTTTGCAAAAAAGAAATACCTATAAAAGCAAAAAAATGTAAATATTGTGGAAACTGGTTAAATGAAGAAATTCAACCTAATGCTACAAATGACAACTCAAACAATAATAACGAGATTTTAACAAATAACAAAGAATCATCAAAAACTTGTCCTTATTGTTGCCAACAAATACCAACAAATGCGAAAAAATGTCAGTTTTGTGGCGAATGGGTAGAAAAAAAGCCAACTAAAGAACCTTTCGGTATGTGTATAGTAGATGTATTAAATGGTATTTTTGGTATATTAGCAATTATCATTGGAATATGCATAGGTGTTGGCACTAATAGCGCTGGTATAGGAATTGCCGCTATAATAATAGCTTTTATAGTCTTATATATATATTTGCTTCCAACATATATAGCAACTGATAGGAAACATCCTCACACATTAGCTATATTTTTAGTAAATTTACTTTTTGGCGAAACAATAATATTTTGGATAGTCACACTAGTTTGGGCATTAAGTTTTTCTGAGGACAAATAATTCTTCAAAAATACAATTTCAAAAACGATAAATATTTTAATCAAGCCAACGGAAACATCTCATCTATATTGTGTTTTGCTTTTTGCAAAATGCTTTCTGTGTCTACGCCAAAAATATCCAAGCCTTCGGCTTTTACGCAATAAACATTTTCTATTCCATAAAAAGTTTTAGCCAAGGTTTTTATATAGCCAAACCCATATTCATCATTTGATATAAAACCACCTGCAGTTGTAACATAAATCAAATTTTTTGCATTACAAAGCCCTTGTGGAATACCATCTTTTGAATAAGAAAAAATCAAACCATTAATATTTATATTCTCAATAAAACATTTTAAACTAGCAGGAAAAGAAAAATCCCAAAATGGTGCTGAAATCAATATAGTATCTGCTTGTTTAAATAATTTTGCATTATCAAACATAGCATCATCATAAACACCTTTTGCAATCAATTCATCACGTTTCATCAACATTTTATCTGTCAAAGGGGTCAAATTTGCTTGCTCTAGATTTATTTCTACAACTTGACCATTTAATTTTTGCAAAACATAATCTGCTAATTTTTTTGTTCTTGATAATTCTCTAACGCACGCATTTATATGTAAAATATTCATATCAACCTCATTTCTCAAACCATTTTAGCAAATTTAAAAAAAAATAACCATATACACACAGATGAAATAAAATCTTCACATGCTACAATTTTTAAAAAGGAGTAAACATATATGAAAAAAATAATTTTATTCGCTATTGCAATAACAATATTTTCAACAGGAATATCTTTTGCTGCAAAATACACAATAAACACTTCTGGAACTGTAAAAACAAACGGACAAGTAGTAACACCGACAAAACAACCTGCAAATCCATCTAATGTTTACACTCCATCAACTTACAACGCAAACTCACAAGTTGCTCAAGCAGGAATACCTGTAATCAATCTTGTTATGGACTATTCAGGCAGCATGGTGAACTGGATTGAAAGAGCAAAAGCTGTTATGAGTTATATAATCGCAAAAATTCCAGCCTCAACACAAGTTGGGCTAAGAGTTTTTGGACAAGATAATTATTCATCAAATGCGCTAAATTTAACAGGAACAGTAAAGAAAATCACAAAAGAAAACAATGGTTATAAAGTTACTGCATCTTGTAATCCTGCTGGAACAGGAAAAGGTGCTTGCTCTGCAACTCAACAAGTTACAAAAATCACAAGAGCAAACGCAAATTTACTTATATCAGGTATGAACTCTGCAAGAATAGGAAGTTCAACACCAATGGTATTAGGATTAGATAGAGCAATTTATCAAGATTTGGCAGGTTTTGACACCACAACAACAAAAAAAATAATATTAATAACAGATGGTGGTGAAAACTGTGGCGGCGACCCTTGTGCTTTTGCAAGAGAGTTAGTAGCAAAAAGAACTGATGTTCATATTGATGTAATTTTAGTTGGTTCAAGAAGTGCAAATTTGGCTTGCCTTACAAAAACAACAGGTGGAACTCTATATAACATAAACAATTTATCTAGCTTGCAAACTGTACTAACAAAATCTATGACAACAAAACCAAAAGAAATTGGAAACACTCCAAGCGATTCAAATTCAGCACCAACAAATTATGAATATTACAAAGACTAATTTAGTGATATTTCATAATTATCACTATAAAATTTAACTACAAATTTTAAATATTCACCTTTATAACTAGCAGGTGGAGCTTTATAAATTGGAACTGACAAAATTGCACGATAAACTTCATCATTCAACATTCCATTACTAGATTGAACGGAAAATTTTCTATTAATCAATTCACCTGTTGATGAAATTTTAAAAACAACAGTGCATGTTCCATCACCTAATACGTTTGCAAAATTTATTTTTGATGCGATTTTTTTGTTCAACGCAAATTTATAATTAGCCAATTCTTTTGGATTTGCCTTTGGTGCAACATTCACCTGTGATGGTTTTACAGTTTGCTGAGATGTTGATGACACAACTGGTTTAGGTTGATTTTTCACTTGCGCTTTTTGCTGAGGTTTAGGTTGAACTTGCACCTTTGGTTGAGTTTTTACTGGTGCAATTTGAGTTTTTGCAACTTCATTTTTCTTTTGAGCAGGAATAGTTTTTTCTACTAACGGTTGCTCTACAACTTGTTGAGCCTGAACTTGAACTGGCGTTTCTTGTTTAACAACCTGAACTTCTTTATTTACAGTAGAATCCCAAATTTTATCAATCGATGGAATTACAACATTATTTTCTAAATTACTACTTTTTTCTTTTTCTGCTACTACATCAGTTTTTTCATTTGTCCAAGGAAAAAATATTACAAACAAAGAAAGCAAAATGCACATAACAAAAATTACCAAAGATGGAATATCAACAGGAGTATCAATATCTTTTTTTGACTTTGTAAAAATTTCTGTTTTTTCAGCCTTTTCAGATTTTACAACATTTTTTTCTTCAATTTTTACTGGCTCTTCTACTTTTTCAACGTTTGAAACTTCTTCAAATATATCATTTCCACAATCACAATAATCGGGCTTTATTTCAAATTCTTGTCCACATTCACTACATCTAAACATTCAATCCTCACTTTGTTATTGTTTCTACGTCATTGTAGTCATTTGGAGTGCTAAATTTCGCCCTTTGTGAAATTTTAAAACCACCATCAACATTAGTTATAACACGATTAGAAGATTTTGGAAAATCAAGAATTGAATGACCTTGAAAACTTCTTATAACAGGAGCAATACATTGAATAGCGTGCGGAGTATAAGCAGGGTTTAAAGACCAAGTTTTTACATTAGAAACTTTTCCATACTTATCAACTGTAAATGTAAATTTAAAGACTGTACCATAAGGAACATTTACAATTTTTGCATCTTTCATAATTTGATTTTGAATATTTGAACGCCATAAATTCCAATCAATTTGTTCTTGCCTTGACATCGGAATTTGTTCAACAGTTTTTGCTTGTTTTGCAACAACAGGTTTTTGCGAAACAACTTTTACTTCTTGAGGTTTAGAAACAGATTTTGTTTGAACTTTTACCTGCTGAGTTTTTTCAATCGGAACAGACATTGTTTTCACATTTTTTTCAACATTTGTTTTCACAGGATATTGAACTGTTTGAGGTTTAACAGCCTCTATTTTTTTCTCTGCTACAACTTGAGTTTGAACATCATCTTTGACTAACGGAATATCCATCTGCTCTGCGTTTTCTAATTTATAATTAGAATCTATAAGCAAAACAGAATTGTGCATTTGCGGTTTTATTCCACAAATACACAATGTTGATATTACAACTAAACCTAATATTAAATTTAAAAATAAATTATAATTCATTATTAATCAATTTTTTCTAACAATTCTTCGCAAGCAAAAGTTTCAAATTTTGTCGCACTTAGCATATAAGTTTCTGCAATCAAAATAGCAGTTGGAACAAGAGCAGCTAAAATACTCAAAATAATTCCACCTAAATCGCCACCAATTTCTTGCATAAAATATGAAATGTTCATTGAAAACTCAATTACAATAATCATTATCGCAATAGTGAATGATTGACGCATTTCAACATTCAATTTTCTTATACCTTCAAGTCCAAAAATTTCAACACCATGAACTAAATAATTGCTAAATCCATCAGTTTTCAAAACATTTGATGCTTGAATTTTTCTGTTGCAAGTAAAAGCATTAACAAATGAGAAAAATGAAAATATTATCATTACAGTTGCTAACACCAAGAAAATAGGACTAAATCTCAAACCAGAAACTCTTATCCAACCTGCAGCTTCTGGGAAACACATTGCCAAAGTATTTGAAACACCATAAGCCAAGAATGGAGCAGTTAAAATACCTAACATAATTTCACCAACTGTTTTTAGTTGAATCATAAACAACTTATCTTTAATATTTCTGATTTTTGCAGGACTTAAATTGTTTACAAATTTTTCTATCCAATTTTGATATTCTTTAACAACACGTTCAAAATCTTCTCTATATTCAAAATTATCAAAACTTTGAGATAATTCGATATTACTAAATTTAAAATATCCGCAAGCAACAGCTAAAGTCGCAGTTATTGCAGTAAAGAACAATGAAATTAAAACTGCAAAAACTGGAATTGTTTTTGGAGTCATATAATATAAAACATTTATCACATACACTGCAACAAAAAATAGCACTGATACCATTATCATAAATCTTTCTGCTATAACAGAAATCGTAGTATCTAAGCCTGCTTTATTTTGCAAAAACAAGCATACACCCTGTTTTAAAACAGTACCGATACCAAAAATTATTACTGCAAAAAGAATAATTAATTTCAAATTAGTAGGCATTTGAATTACACTCATTGATTCAGATAATGGTAAGCCCATCAAATAATTTGAAACACCAAAAGAACAAATAAAAGACGCAAACAATAATGCGAAATGCAACACAATTCCGCCTTTTGAGTTCATAGAAATTTTATGTTTCAAATCATTTATCACGCTTGAAACTTCTTTTATAATAGAAATTCTAGCTTGTTCAATTTCACCTTTTCTTTTTTCAATTTTCAATCTTGCAGCAGCATTAACTTCGCTACCATACAATTCTTTTATATCTTCTTCTGTAAGATTTTCTTTTTTTAATTCAACAGAACGTGAATCACCAATAATTTTAATAGTGATAAATTCATCACTATCTGCAACCATAATCTTGCAAATTTTATCTACATCTAATCTTGCAGGAAGTGGTTTTCCCTTAAACAAAAATTTTTCATTATTAAATTGGTTTAAAATAACACATTTATTTGATTTTGCGTCATATTGAACAGTCAATAAATATTCAAAGCCTAAATCTAGTAAAAAATCAAAATCTGCTTTTGAACCAATATTAACCAATTCTTTATCTGTAAAAGTTTTTTCATTGTTTTTAGAACAAATTGTAAACGCCATTTTTTTCTCCTATCTATCGATTGCTTCTAAAAATTTTCTTTGAGCCTTTGTCGCATTTTGTTCAGTTGCAACAATAAGCTTTTTCTCACCTAAAACAGGGTTTAATTTCATTTTTACATAATCCAATTTTTCAGGATGTGCAAATACAAACATCATTGACAATTCTGGAATATATTTTTTTACACTTTCAACGTTTTTTGGCAAAACTTCCCAATTTACTTGTTTTGTAACATCACCTTCGTTTGCCAAATCACCTATAACAACAATAGATGGAATATACCCTTCTTTTTTCATTGTCAAACAATGCGCAAATGCTTTTTTTAAGGCAGCACCATAAGCAGTGCCATAATCATTTTTATCGTATTTTGTAAAGGCTTTTACTGCCTTTGTTATACCTGAAGAATCACTTGGTGTACCTTCATATATCAAATATGAATTTTGCGAAACTTTTAAAATTTTTATTTCATCTTCTGGATCTAAAATTGCACACAAAGATTTTAAATATTTAATCTGTTCAGGCAAATCTTTTTGATTTGAAGCAGAAGAATCAACAAGGAAAATTATTGCAGCTTTTTTAAATTCATCAGGTTTAAAATTTTTCAAAGACACATACAACAATTTTCCGATAACGGAAATTGAAAGAATTATTATACCAAGTATGATTAATCTTTTATTCATTTAATAACCCTTAATTTCCTATAACTACACTCAATGGTTTTGTCAATTTCAATTCTATCTCTGTATAAATTGGAATTTCTGCATCAACCCCAGCTTCTGCAACTGCTGTTATCAAACCTGCACCAGCACCTGTTGCTGCACCGATTGCTGAAGAACGACCATAATTTCTACTATCGCTTGAACTCAAAGCCGCAAAAAGCAAACCAACTAACAAGCCTGCAACAGCACCTTTTACAACTGTAGATACTGAACTTCCGATTTTTCCATCATTTGAAACTGAAAAATCAATCTTTTCTGTTGAGATATTATAAACTTTATTTTCTGGAGTTATAAGTTGATTAAATACAATAGAAACAGAACCATTTTGAGAGCCATAAGTTGCATGTCTTGCCTTTGACAAAGTACCGTTTACAACACTTCCTTGAGGAGCAATCAAATTACCGTTATAAACCCAATCCTCTGTTAATACAGCACTTACTGCATCACCTACAGAAGCAGTCGCTGTGTTTATAGGAGTTTGCAAATATGTTTTAATTTTCGAACCAACAGCAACTTTATCAACATAACCTGTTAAAGTTGAAGATTGAGTTGTTGAAGTTTTCACTACACGTTGTGTTTGTTGTACTGGATTTTCAAAATCATAAGTTTGTTTTTCTTGATTAAACAATACTTTTTGAGCTTGCGGTCTAAACAAATCTAAATATGTATCATTAAAAGATTGTTCATACACAATATTATTTGCTTTTATCGCTTTTAAAATATTTTTATCCAATCTATTATTTCCATTTGATTGAAAATAATAAAATACATTCACACCTGTTTTTTGCAAAATAACAATCGCATATTTTGAATTATCACTTGTCAAAATAGCGTAATATGGATCCTTTTTTTGCAAAGTGTATTTTTCAGCAACACAAGAATTTTCAACAATACCTGTTAAAACATTTTTATCCGTATTTTTTACAAAATAAAGATTTGAAACATCTGCAAAACAAGCATTTGTAGACAAAAAATATAATAAAACCAAAATTAAAGATATAATTTTTTTCATTTATTTTCCTGCTTCCACATACTTAGTTGTCGTAACTTGTTTTGTAGTTTCTAAAGAACCGTCATCTTTAAATTTTATAAAATAATTTATTACATTCACATTAAAAGGCTTATGCATAACAGGTTTCTGAAAAACAATATATCCTGTTATTAAAAAGGCAATAACCAAAACTACAAAAATAAAAATATTTATAACGTTATTTTTCATCAAACTACCTACCTAAAACAATTATAAACTTTAAATCGCCGACACTCACTTTTTACACGCATTTTTTAACAATAATTAACGCATTTCAGCATTTTTGAGCAAAAAAAAACTCCCAAATGGGAGTTAAAAATCGTTTTAGGAAGGGGTAGGTAATGGTAGTGTTAGTAAGTAGATAGGAAATAACTAAAAAATCGTGTTTAAAATCTCTCTCGTATATATATAAAGTATATACTCGTAGTCGAATTTCAGAAAACTCAAATTTTGTTACATTTATTAACATAACTATTTAGATGAAATTTGCTAATATATCTAAAATTTTGCATACGTTTGTTTGTTTTTTATCAAACTAAAGTATAAACTTTTCAAAAATCATCAAAGTTTTCATGTTTTTTTGCCGATAATAATTACAAGTATAATTATTGTATTTTAGCAAGGGAAAGCGAAAATGAAAAATAACGAGTTAGAAGA
>JAKSUT010000041.1 GCA_024408705.1 bacterium
TTTTTTTCAATATTCATAGTATTATTGTATAGCAAAAAGAAAAAAGAAAAAGGTACTAAATTGGCATTTTTAGATAAAGCAAAAATTAGAGTAGTTTCAGGTCATGGCGGAAACGGCATGGTAGCTTGGCGCAGAGAAAAATATGTTGATAAAGGTGGACCTGCTGGTGGTGATGGTGGCAAAGGCGGAGATGTATATTTAATCGCTGATGAAAATCTTTCAACATTGATGGATTTTAAATATAAATCTGTGTTTAAAGCAGAAGCAGGTGTCAATGGACGTATTAAAAATCAACATGGTGCATGCGGAAAAGATTTGTATATAAAAGTTCCTCTAGGGACTGTTGTAAGAGATTCGAAAACCTCTAAAATAATTGGTGATTTGACCAATGCTGGTGATACAATTCTTGTTGCTAAAGGTGGTAGAGGCGGCAGAGGAAATGCAAGATTTGCTACTGCTCAAAAAAGAGCTCCTCAATTTTGTGAACCGGGTGAGCCTTCTATTGAAAGATGGTTAGAGCTTGAATTGAAATTGATTGCAGATGTCGGTTTGCTTGGTATGCCAAACGCAGGAAAATCAACTTTGATAAGTGTTATAAGTTCTGCAAAACCAAAAATCGCAGATTATCCGTTTACAACATTAGTTCCAAATTTGGGTGTTGTTTCAAAACCAGATGGTGATGGTTTTGTTGTTGCAGATATTCCAGGGCTTATTGAAGGTGCTTCAAATGGTGTTGGCTTAGGTCATGAATTTTTACGACATGTGGAAAGATGTAGATTTTTATTACATATCGTTGATTTGACATTGGAAAAACCATTAGAAAATTATAATAAAATTAATGAAGAATTGAAAAAACATTCACAAAATTTGGCTTCTTTGTATCAAATTGTAGCTTTGAATAAAATTGATGCAGTTTCACAAGAAGATAGAGAAAAATATTTAGAAATATTCAAAAAAGTTGCAAAAGATGTATTCTTGATTTCTGCTGCAAGTCAAGAAAATGTAGAAGAATTAAAAACATTTATGTCTGTTAAAGTTGATGAAATTCCAAAACCTGAAATTAAAATTGAAGTTGAAGAAGATACAGGCGCATATGATAATGATGATAGTTATTTTGAAATAACTAAATTAAATAAAAATACATTTGTTGTTTCAGGTGGTAAAATTAAACGTTTGGCAAGTGTTACGGACGCAAGAAATTTAGAACAAGTTTGGAGATTGCAAAATATCTTTAAAGATATGGGTGTCTTTGAAGCCTTAGAAAAACAAGGTGTAAAAGATGGTGACACAATAATAGTTGAGCATCTTGAATTTACTCATTACGAAGAAAAATTGTGGGAAGGTGCAAATGCTGATAAAAAGGATTAATTTTTCCTCTGTTAGTATGATGGTCTAAATTTTTATCAATCATTTGTTTGATGGTCTAAATCCATAATATTCATCAAAGGGTTGATGTTTATTTCTGAAAAATCTGACAAAATATAAAAGGATTGAGAGAGAGATTTTCTGCAAAGGAAAAATACATGCAACAAAACATTAATGAAGAATCATTGTTAAGATATTTAAAAACACCTGATGAACTTTCATATTGCACTGATATTTTAAAATTGAACAATCAAATTTTGGAACAACATTTTTTATTAGAAAATATTTTGGTAAAAAATTTAACTTTACGATATAATACTCACAGATAGTATTATATTTAGAGGTAGTTATGTTCGGAAATGAAAAGATAAAGAATGTTTTAGCATACTTGTTTTGTGCCGTATTTGTTGCGGTATTGGTTATTTTAGTTGTTAAAAATGTAGGAATGAGTGAATTTTTCAATTCAATTGAAAATAAAACTTTTGATATTAGACAAAAGATTTTAGTATCTTCAAATTACAAAAAAGTTGATAAAGATATAGTTTTAATTACAGTAGATGATGCAAGTTATGAATATTTGGTTGAAAGATATGGCGAATGGCCTATTTCAAGAAGTGTTTATGCTGATTTGATTAATTATGTAGAAGCTCAAAATCCAAAAGCTCTTGCATTCGACTTGATGTTTATTAAATCTATGAAAAGTAAAACAAATGATGATGCAAGATTGGTAAAAGCATTAAAGTCTTATGATAATGTATTTACTTCTATGAATTTGGATAACCAATCAGAAGAAGTTAGAAAAGCTGTAGATTTAGACAAGAAATTTTCTGTAAATGTAGAAAATAAATCTTCTATTGATTTTGTAAAAGAAGCAGGTTTTTCAAATTGCCGTGCTATTTTACCTCAAATACTTGAAAACACTCCAAATGTAGGTATGATAAACGTATCACGTTCAAATGATGGTGTTTTGAGAAAATTACCATTGTTCATGGTTTATAAAAATCAATATTATCCTCATTTAGCAATGATGGTTGCTCAAAAAGCAATTGGCGATAATACAAAAGATTTTCTTGTTTCAAGTAATAAGACAGTTAAATTTGCAAACAGAAATATTCCTGTTGATAAAGATGGTGGTGTTATCCTTAATTGGTATGGTGCTGCTGGTTTTACTTTTACAGAAGTTCCATTGTACAAAGTTGTTAAAGCTATGTATGGTGATAAAACTCAAAAATTAGATTTCTCAAATAAAATTGTTTATGTTGGAACAACTGCAGTAAGTTTATTTGATACAAAAACTGTTCCTGTTGATAAAGTTTATCCAGGAGTGGAAATTCATACAACATTTATTAATAACTTTATAAATAATGAATTTATTAAACGTGTTGATGTTTCAGTTGATATAGTTGTAAGTTTGATATTGGCGTTAGTTGTTGGTTTTGCAGTTTATAAATCACCAACAGTTATTATCTCACTTTCACAAGTTCTTATTGCAATTCTAGGTTATGTAATATTCTCTTATTTCATGATGAAATATTGTAATTTATGGCTTGCAATTGTAGTTCCTGTATTAGCTGTTGTTGTAACATTTGTTGCTGTTTATATTTTTAAATTTATTGTTAAATCAAGAGATTTTGAACATCAATATAAATTGGCTACAACAGATGGTTTGACAGAATTATATAACCACAGATATTTCCAAGAACAAATGATTGCACAAATTGCAAATTCAAAAAGATATAATTTGAATTTCTCAATGATTATGTCTGATATTGATTTCTTCAAAAAGTTCAACGATGTACACGGACACCAATCAGGTGATGCTGTATTGAAACAAGTTGCAGCAAAATTGAAGAAAAATGTTCGTTCAAGTGACTTTGTATGCAGATATGGTGGTGAAGAAATGACTATCATTTTGCCAAATACTGATTATGAAGAAGCAGTACATACAGCAGAAAAACTTTGTGCATTGATAGCTGAAAAACCATTTAAACTTGCAAACAATAAAGAAAGCAATGTAACAGTAAGTTTGGGCGTTTCAACTTATCCACAAGATGGTGAAGATGCCGCTACAATAATAGCTGCAGCTGATAAAAGATTGTATAATGCAAAAGAAAATGGCAGAAATCAAGTAGGTAAGTAGTTGTTATTTTTTGAAAAATAGTTTATTATAAAACTAATAGTAAATTTTCGGATACGAAAGGAGCCGTTGAGAATGAATATCAAGGATGAAAAATACTTATTGTTTTTATTAGAAAAAGAACATTATGGTATTCCTATTTTGAGAGTTAACGAAATTATAGGTATGACAGAGATTATTCCTATCCCAGCTTCTCCTCATTATATGAAAGGTATTATAAACCTAAGAGGTAGAATTATACCAGTCATTGAATTGAGAACAAAATTTGGTATGCCAGATAAAGAACCTGATGAACAAACATGTATTATTATTGTTGAACGTCCGGTTGATAATACAGTTGCATTGGTTGGTTTATTAGTTGATAAAGTTGCTGAAGTAGTTACTGTATATGGTAAAGATGTTGATTTCCCACCACAATATGGTCAAGAAGGTGCTCAAAGCTACTGGAGTGGTGTTGGAAAAGTTAAAGATGAAGTTGTTATGCTTTTAGATATAGATTCAATTCTTACAAAACAAGATATCGTTGCTTTGTCAAGAGAAGCAAGAATGTAGTTAGTTTTAAAAATAATAAAAAGGTGCGATGATAAAATCATCGCACCTTTTTTATTTATGCAGCTTGAAAATTGTCTGTGAGTGTTAATTTTACTTTCCCTGCTTCTGGATTCATCAATTCAATTATTATTTGATTGATGCCTTCTTTTAAACAGTTAGCGCCTTTTAGTATTAAAGTTCCTTCTTGTCCTAATCTAAAACCAATAGGGTGTTCTTCGTTTACATCTTGTGCTTCAATTTCTGTTCCTTGTGTTAGAAATTTTACTTTTTGTGCTTCAAAAACTTCTTCGTTGATTTTAATAAAACTAAATCCACTAATGAAGCCAGGTCCTAATACGTTTTTCAGCTTGAAACAAACTCCTTCTGCAGTTTGTGTCAAAGAGCCTTTTTGATAAACTCTTTTCAGCAAGAATTCAGGTACAATACTCATATAAACTCCTTAATTTAAGTAAAAATTTGCGTATGTTAATAAAAGAAACCTGATGGGGATTAGTATATTTGGTGAACTTCCTTGTCACCTACTTGTATTATAACATTTTTTAAATCGTTTTTAAAGTCCCATGCAGTTTTTATATGAGAATCTTTTTCCCAAATAATTATATCTATTTGGTTTTCTTCTTTCAAAAATGGCTCTGGTAGATAAAAATCTTCTTGCAAAGAGATGTTGTTGATGTTTTTTAAATATCTTCCTATTTTTATTCCGTTAATAAAAATAGTTGCTCTGTCGTATGGAAAATCTTTCATTGAAAGATAAAGAGGTTTTGTAAAATGACCTTCTTGCTGTTCTCTTTTGAATGTTTTTGAAAGTCTTGCAATATAAGGGCAAGTGCTTTCTCTTTTATCGTTTCTTTCAAAAGCAAATTTTTCTCTTGCGTAGAAAGTTAAATCTATTTTTGGAGTTGTGTTAAATTCAACAAGTCCTCTTGGAGTGTTTGTTTCTCCAGAAAAACCTTTGTCGAAGCCAATGTTTTGAACAAGGATAGTAAGTTCATTTTTATCTTTGTTCAATATTTCTTTATTTAGTTGTATAGAAATAGTTTCTGTTACTTGTTGTAGTTTTTCGTATTTGTAACTATTTCTGTTAATTATTTCTTTACCGTTTATATAAACTGAAAATAAATGTCTTGCGCTTAGTGTTATTTCTTCAAGATTATTTGGAATTTGAGTTTTGTAGAAAATAAATTCTTCGTATTTCTCAATTCCAAGACTGTCGTAAGTATCTTTTGGAAGTTTGTCCCAAGTTGAATAGTTGTAGTCATAATCAAGCTCAGGAGCGCAAAAATTTATTTCAAAGTCTTTAAGTTCGATTAGTTCTTTTTTACCTTCAAATTTCAAATTAGTTTTAGAAAAACCATTTTTTATGTCAAAATAAGCTATTTCAGAATTTTCTGAGATTGCAATTCTTCCGTTTGGATAGACGTAATCAGCATTAAATATAACTTTGTCGTCTATAATCCAAGTTTTGTCTGAAATTTCTCTTGATATAAATACGAATTCTGTTAATTTATTGTCTTTTTCGTATTTTTTGTTTTCAAAATCTTTTTTGTTTGCAGAAATTGTTTCTTTTTGACCATTAAATTCAATGTTTAAATTTGCATTTTTGTCTTGGAATACAAAAATTATTTCTTTGTTTTCGTCTTTTATCCTTGCAAAAATTTCTGCATCAGAGAAAAGAATTTTACAAGTATATAAATCCAAATTTTTAGGACAAATTTTCATATCAAAAGGTTTGATATTTACATTATAAGAGTCAAAAGAAATATCCTTTGTTTCAGTATTCATATTTCTTATGAATAACCACTCGCAGTTGTTTGTATAATCTTCTCTTGTTACTGCATACATATTTTCGCCAAATTCTATATTTGTGCGATTTCCAGTATTTGTAAGATCAAATGAGTTTAGAAAATAATTTATTTCTTTTGATTTTCTAAAGTTTTCTTTTATTGAACCATATTCGTCAATTCCAGCCGTAAATTCGTAGCTTGTATATACTTCATCACAGGCCAAATTATTCCAAGATGTTCCCCCAACTGCCATATAATGATTGAAAAGAGTTACACCTTGTGAAATAGCGGTTTTTGTCATTATGTTTATGTGTTCTTTTCCAAACACTTCTCTCATTGCTTTGTAGCCAATGCCATCCCATTTGTCAAACCAGCCACATTGCATTTCAACTATAAAAGGTGGTGCATCTTCTTTTGACATTCTTACCATATCTTCATAGTTGTCTAATGTGTCGAAACAGAAATTATCTTGTTTCCAGTTTTGGTTTGGGTTTATATATGGATAAATATCGCTACCATAAATATCGACAACATCAGCCCATAAACCTGCGTTAAATGCGTCGTTGTGAAATATCGGACAAGTTATACCTCTATCTCTTGCCATTTGATATAGCTCTTTGAGGTATGTTTCATCCATTTCATCAGTAGAATATTCATTTTCTATTTGAAATAGTATTACGTTATCAAATTCTTTTATTATTGGAATGATATGGTCATACCATTCTTTGATGTATTCCATATATTTTGGAGAATAATGGTATGTTGAATTAATTCTGTTTCTAGGTACAACGTCTTTTTCTTTTAATAGCCATAAAGGTAGTCCGCCTGCACTTATTTCAGCATTGATAAAAGGTCCAGGTCTTGCGATGACAAACAAACCTGTATCTTTTGCGGTTTGCAAAATTTTTCTGACATCTTTTAATCCGTCAAAATCGTAGATGCCTTTTTGTGGTGAGTGATAACCCCAATTAAAATAAATATCAACTGCATTGTAGCCTGCTGATTTTAATTTTTTAAATCTATTTTTTGCAAGCTCAACTCCGGGCGTTCTAAAATAATGAAACGCACCGCTTTTTATAAACACCCTTTTACCATTAACGATTAACGAATTCTTGTCATACGTTATATCCATTTTTATATTTTGATACAAATTGTGAAATTTTGCAAATTATTTTACAAATATCCACCTTTTAGGGTAATATTTATTTATTATTATTTTGTAAAGAGTTTTTTGTGAAAAAAGGAGACTTTATATGGAATTTACTTTATCTGATATTATTGCAGCAACTAATGCAAAAGTTTTGAAAAATTATTCAAAAGAGCATGATGCTTATTTGATTTCAACAGATACAAGAACAATAGAAATGGGTCAATTATTTTTACCTTTAAAAGGCGATAATTACAATGGTGAAGATTTTATTGAAAAAGCTGTTCAAAGAGGTGCTTCTGCTGTAATTTGTACAAAACCATGTGATGTTGATTGTAATTTGATTTTGCAAGTTGAAGATACAAAACAAGCTTATTTGCAATTAGCAAAATATTATAAAGATAAAGTAAATCCAAAAGTTGTTGCTATAACAGGTAGTAGCGGTAAAACTACTACAAAAGAAATGGCATATTCAGTAATCAGAGAATAATATAGTACACACTGTTCTGAATTGAATTATAACAATGAAATTGGTTTGTGTCGTACAATTTTGGCAATGCCAAGAAGAACAGAAGTTTTGATTGTTGAGATGGGCATGCGTGGTTTAGGAGAAATTGAATTGCTTTCTCAATATGCTGAACCAGATATTTCTATTATCACAAACATTGGTACTTCACACATTGGTAGATTAGGTTCTAAAGAAAATATAGCAAAAGCAAAATGCGAAATCATTTCTCACCAAAAACCAAATGGTATTTTGATTGCAAAAGCTGACAAATTAATAAGTGATATTGTTGGTGATGCTATTTATTATTCTTTTGAAAATGCACATATTACACAAAGAAAATCAACAAAACAAAAATTTGAATATCAAGGATATGAATATGAAATTGGTGTAATTGGAGATCATAACGTAGAAAATGCGATGGCAGTAATTGAATTGGGTCATTATTTGAATATTGATGATGAATTAATTGCTGCAGGTTTAGTAAAATTTAAACCAATTCGTAAACGTTGGGAAGTTGAAGAAATCAACGGTATTAAAATTATTAATGATGCTTATAATGCTAACCCAGATTCAATGAAAGCTTCAATTAAAACTTCTATGGATAATTATCCAAGTGTTCTTTTTGTGCTTGGTGATATGGCTGAGTTGGGTGAAAATGAAGTTGAATATCACAAAGAAATTGGTGAATATTTAAAAGAATACAACGGACGTTTGTTAAAAGTTGCAACAGTTGGTAAACTTTCAAAAGAAATTACTAATGTGTTGGCAGATACAGAAATTGAGTCTGTTAATTTTGAAACTAAAGAAGGTGTTGCAAAATATATTCTTGATAATGCTTCTTTTGGTACTACAATAGTTTTGAAAGCTTCTCGTTCTATGAAACTGGAAGATGTTGTAGAAGAAATAAGAAACGCAAAGTAGGTATATTTTATGATAATGGCAATAGTAGCATTTTTGTTGGGTAACATTTTGTGTATGTTATTCGGTATCCCTTATATTGATTTTTTGAAAAAACATTTGTTTAATCAATCAATAAAAGATGTAGCACCGAAAACTCACGCAAAAAAAGAAGGTACACCGACAACTGGTGGTGCGTTTATTATAATTGCCATTATTTTAGCTTCTGTTATTACATTGATGATGGCAGAAAAAATGACAAATATTGCTTATATAATTTTGTTAACTCTTGCTTTTTATACATTTGCAGGATTTCAAGACGATTTCTTGAAGATTAAAGGTAAAACAAATGATGGTTTGTCTGCAAGAGGAAAATTGATAAGACAAATTTTGATTGCATTGTTGCCTACAATTTTTGTAATGTTAAAAGGTCAAACAGATGTTAATATAGGTCATTATGTATTGCATTTGGGGTGGTTGTATCCGATTTTAGCTGTATTTATAATTACAGGTGCTTCAAATGCATATAATTTAACTGATGGCTTAGATGGTTTAGCTGCTTCAACCGGTTTTTCAACATTTGTTGCTATTGCAATAATTGCAATGTTTTCCGGATATATGCAAATTACAATAATCGCTTCTGCAACAGCAGGTGCATTGTTGGGATTTTTGAAATATAACAAACCAAAAGCAGAAGTATTTATGGGAGATACTGGTTCTTTAGCGATAGGAGGATTGCTTGGAACTTTGGCTGTTGTTGGTAAGTTCGAAGTTTTGCTTATTGTGCTTGCAGCTTTGTTTGTTTCTGAAACTTTGTCAGTAATTATTCAAGTTACAAGTTTTAAAACTACTGGAAAAAGAGTTTTCAAAATGGCTCCTATTCATCACCATTTTGAACTTTTGGGATGGAGTGAAAAGAAAGTTGTTACTGTTTTTGCATTAACTTCTGCTTTTTGTTCTTTCGTGGCCTTAGTTTTATTTTATGTTTTTTATTTAAGATAGTTTAGTCGGGGTATAAAATTGAATTGGTTTGATAGAAAAGTTTTAATTTTAGGCTTGTCAAAAAGTGGTATGGCAGCTGCAAAATATCTTTCAAGAAAAGGTGCTGATGTTTATATTACAGAAATCAGAGAAGAAAAGCCAGAGGATAAAGAAAAATTAGAAGAATTAAAAGCAAGTGATATACATGTTGAAATGGGACATCATTCAGATGAATTTTTGTCTGATTTATATTTGGCTGTTACAAGTCCTGGAATTCTGCCAAAGAGCGAAATTTTTGAAAAATTAAGAGAACGAAAAGTTCAAATAATTTCAGAAGTAGAATTGGCTTATCAAGAAACTGGAAAACCTTTTGTAGCAATTACCGGTACAAATGGTAAAACTACAACTACTACTTTAGTTTCTCATATTTTAGGCAAAAAATATGTTGCTCCTGCTTGTGGAAATATCGGTGTTCCACCTTGTGAGTTTTTGTTTGATGAAGATTTAGATTATTTTGTTTGTGAAATGAGTTCTTTTCAGATTGAAACAAGTTCTTCATTCCAAGCTCAAATTGCTTGTTGGCTAACTTTTACGCCAGACCATTTGGATTGGCATGGTGGTTTGGAAAATTATTTTAATGCGAAAGCAAAAATCTTTTTACCACCTCAAGAACCTGCTTTTGCAGTAATTAATGGTGCAGATGAAAAATTGTTAGATTTTTCTAAAAAAGTAAAAAATTGTTTTTTGTTTGATAAAGAAGTTGAAGATAATTGTTGTTATATAAAAAATAAAAAAATTTATTTCAAAAGAAAAAAAGTTGAAGAAGAAATTATTTCATTGGCAGATTGTCCGTTGGTTGGACAACATAATTATCAAAATATTATGTGTTCAATTATCGTTGCAAAACTTGTTGGCATAGAAAATGAAGTTATAGTAGATGCGATAAAAGAATTTAAAGCTCCTGAACATCGTTTAGAATACGTTACTGAAATTAATGGTATAGAATTTTATAATGATTCAAAAGCAACAAATCCAGAAGCATCAATTGTCGCTATAAAATCTTTCAATAATGGAAATACTGTTTTGATTGCAGGCGGTAGAGATAAAAATACAGATTTAAAAGAATTTTGTGAAGAAATAAAAAAACATATAAAAACCGTTATTTTAATAGGTGAAGCAGGTGAACGATTTGCAACAAACTTGAAAGATTGCGGTTTTGGTAATATCATTGTTCAGGATAGTATGGAAGCAGCGATAGATGCAGCGATTGCTTTAAATCCAAAAGTTGTTTTACAAGACAATGTTTCTGAAGAAGATATGTATTATTGTAATATAACAAAAGATTTAAATGAGTCTTTAACAGAAAAATTCGGAATAAAATCTTTAGATCAATTGAATTTTATTTCTGATTATTTCTTTAATTACTTACCAAGTATTTATTTTAATACTGAATTCGAAATAGAAGAAGAAGGAAAAAAAGAAAAAGAAGTAAAAGTCACTAAAAAATTAAGAGTATCAGGAAAAGCAAAAGTTTTCGCATTATTAGCCCAAGATTATATTAATGAGCATTATAAAAAATTTAATCAATATAAAGGAAAACTTTATCCCTTTTTATTAAAGAAAATTTATATGAATAAATTTTTAACTGACTTTCCTAAAGATAAATATTCCCCAAATGAATTATGTTTAATTTTACTAAAAAGAGCATTTAATTATTCTTCTTCAGAAGAAGAAGAACAAGAAAAAAGTATAGAATCAATATGTGAAAGTTATTCTGATTATTTATATATATTAAAAAACGAATATAATTCTCGATTTGCTAATGTATACAACTGTTACAAGAAAATCGATTGTAATTCAGAAGAATATTCTCATTTTTTAATTGAAACGAATTTCACAGAAGACGATATTCAACATTTAATGAGAAATTCCTCATTATCATATGGATATTACTTCGAAATATCTAACGACGAAATAACCTCTACATATAATTGCGAATATTCTCGTTGTGGTCACGAAATAGAAAAGTATCAATATGCATCATCTTATGTGTCATCAAAAGTCCCCAAAAGTTTACGAGGCGAACTCATGTCAAGTTTAACTTTACATGAATGGGCTCCAGAAATTTTCGATCAACCCTTGGAGTTTTCTTATATACAAAAAAAAATGGGATACCTTGAAAGAGACTGTCCATCAAAAATAAAAGAAGCAATGCTATGTATGTATGACCCTGGTCATGATATTTTAGGAGAGGGGGGTGATACTAATTTCGATGGATTAAAAAATAGAAATATTATTGAAATTTTGATTAGTTTGTATTTAGAAGGAATTTATAAAAGTA
>JAKSUT010000042.1 GCA_024408705.1 bacterium
ATATGTCATTTTACACCCCACGCCTAGTAAAAGATACCACATATTATATTACATTCATAATATAATATCAACCCTGCAAAAATCTAAAGAGTTACAAAACTAAACATGAAATTTTAAAGCTATGCAAGTCCTTCTCTAACTGCTTTTACGGCAGCTTGAACTCTATCATTAACACACATTTTTTGTAAAATTGAACAAACGTGTGCTTTTGCGGTGTGAACGCTGACTATAAGTTCTTTTGCGATTTCTGTGTTGCTTTTGCCTGCGACAAGATGTTTTAATACTTCGTATTCTCTTTCTGTTAGAGGTACTCTTCCTGACATTTTTGTTTTTGGTAAGAAAGAAACATTTTCAGGTTTTGGAAAAGCGTTAAGTACGATTTGTGCAACTTGTGGGTCTATCCAACAAACATTAGATGCAATATCTCTTACAACATCTGCAAGTTTTTGAGGGTCAATATCTTTTAGACAGTAACCGTTTGCACCTGATGCAAGTGTTGCAATAACTTCTTCCTCTTGATTGTGAGAAGTAAGTGCAATAATTTTTGTTTTATAGTTTAATTCTTTAATTTTTACAATGGCTTCAATGCCGTTCATTTCTGGCAAGCCTAAATCCATTAAGACAACATCTGGTTTATATTTTTTTACTGCTTCAAGTCCTAAAATGGCGTTTTCACATTCTACAACAACATTTATATCAGGATTTGAGTTTAAGGCGCATTTTAAACCTACTCTTGTAAGTTTAAAATCTTCAACAATAACTACTGTTATAATTTTAGTTTTTTCTTCTGATTTGTTTAAAGTTGCTGTGTTTGTGTTTTCCATTTTTTTCTCCAATTTGTTTGTATCTTATTTTTACAGATACAAATATTGCAAATAAAAGATTTAAAATGAATTACCCAAACAGGCAATATCTTTTTGCTTTTACAATTAGTTTTGGCATGAAGCATTTAAAAACATTTCACGAACAAGTTCGCAGTAAATGTCAAAGTCTTCTTTACTGTTTTCAACAGAGTTTACCAATTCTTTAATTTCAGAGATTACTCTCTCTTTGCCCAAGTCAAACAACATTTTACACACATCCTTAATTGTTTTGCATCCCTAACAATTATTACTTCGTCATGTTTTTGTTTTTTCTTTATGATTTTTAATATTTTTGTAACAAAACTTAAAATTTGTAAAAAATATAGATAAAATTTTTAGTTTTTTTATCTTGTTTATTTAAAAAATTTATATTAATATAAAAGGTATGCAAGATAATTTTAAATCAGGTTTTGTCGCACTTTTGGGGCGACCAAATGTTGGAAAATCTACATTATTAAATCAGGTCTTAGGTCAGAAAATAGTTATTGCAACTGACAAAGCTCAAACTACCAGAAAAAGAATTAAAGGTATTTTGACAAATGAGCAGGGGCAAATAATTTTTGTTGATACTCCTGGGGTACACAAACCATTAAATAAATTCGGTGAATTTTTGGTAGATGAAGCAAAAGTTTCTTTACCTGATTCTGATTTGATTTTGTTTTTGGTTGATGTGTCTGAGCCTGCCGGAAAAGGTGATAACTGGATTGTTCAAAATATGTTGCACGAAACTAAAACTCAAATAGTATTGGTTTTGAATAAATCTGACAAAATTAAGAATGAAGAAAAATATCAAAATAACGTTCAATCTTATTTAGATTTGTTTGGAGAAGATAAACCTGAAATAATTTCTATTTCTGCAAAAACAGGTAAAAATAAAGAAGAATTAATTTTAAAAATATTTGAAAAATTGCCAACAGGAATAATGTTTTATCCAGAAGATGTTGTAACAGAAGAATCTATGAGAGATGTTGCACAAGAGATTATAAGAGAAAAGATTTTGTTAAATACAAAAGAGGAAATTCCTCATTGTGTAGCGGTTTTAGTTGAAAAATATGAAGAAAAAGAAGAAATAGACAGGATTTTTGCATCAATATTTTGTGAAACAAAAAGCCAAAAAGGTATTTTGATAGGCAAAGGTGGTTCAATGCTTAAAAAAATAGGTACTGATGCAAGAATTGAACTTGAAAAAATAGTGGAAAAGAAAGTTTATTTGGAATTAAACGTAAAAATTGAAAAAGATTGGCGCAAGAATAAAAACGCATTAGAAAGATTTGGTTATGTAGAAAATTAAATTACATAACCAAATCTTTTAAAATATAAAAACTTTTTTACTAGATATTTTTCAAAATTTCCAATAATAATGCTTGGAATTTTTCTTTTGCTGCGCTTGCTGATTCAATTACTTCGTTATGAGTAAGAGGATTTTTTGTAATACCTGCTGCGTAATTTGTAAGACAGCTTATACCCAAAACATTCATTCCGCAGTAGTTTGCAACAATAGCTTCAGGAACAGTAGACATGCCAACGGCATCAGCGCCTAATGTTCTTAACATTTTTACTTCTGTTGGTGTTTCATAACTTGGACCTGTGCAAGCTGCATAAACACCTTTTTGAATTTTGATTTTTAGATTTTTAGCGCATTTTTCAGCAAGTTCAACCAAGTGTTTTTTATAAACTTCTGACATATCAGGAAATCTTGTTCCAAGCTCATCGTCGTTTTGACCAATAAGTGGATTTGTGCCAAGTAAGTTTATGTGGTCAGTTATAATCATCAAATCTGCAGGTTTAAAGTCTTTATTAACTGCACCTGCTGCGTTAGTTAATATAACACTTTTTACCCCTAATTTTTTCATAACTTTTATTGGATAAACAACAGTTTGTATTGAATGACCTTCATAATAGTGGTATCTGCCTTGCATGAATACAAATTTTTTACCTTCAATTTCTGTAAAAACAAGTTTTCCGGCATGACCTTTTACTGTTGATTGTTTAAAATTTGGAATTTCTGAATAAGGTATTGATATGGAGTCATAATTATCAACAAAATCACCAAGTCCAGAGCCTAAAATTACACAAAATTCAGGATTAAAATTGTTTGTTTTTTCGTTAATAAATTTGATTGTTTCTTGCATATTCACACCCCCATTTAAACACTAAAAAACCACACATAATTACAGAAATCTTATGTGTGGTTTTTAAATAAATTAACCTACTAAACCGTTATCATCTGTTTCAGATGCTTTTACCATAATAGCATGTTCAACAGGATTTTCTTTTTTGTATGAAGATTCATGGTATTCTTCAAAACCAAAATCTTCACGAGATTTTTTTGCTTGAGTTTCGTCAACAAGTTTTTTTGCTAATTCAGCAATTTCATATACTAATTTGTATCTGTTTTCAGTATTTTCGTTTAAATCCCATGCGATTTTAATAATTTGATCCATTTTTTCCCTTTCTTGCTATTTAATTTTTGGGCCTTTCTTTTACATTACAACATAAAAAAAATTCATGCAAGACCAAATTTTGTTTTTTTGTTATAATGAATTTTAATATGAGAAGGCATTTATTTTGGATTTTTGAAGTTTTCTTTTGGTTATTAGTATTAGTAGCTATTTCTGGTGTCTTCATGTTTTGCGAATATCAATATAAAAAAAGGGTTAATTCGTATCAAGTATTTTTGCCTGATGTAGATGGGCTTATAAAAGGTTCGCCTGTTAGAATGTTGGGTATAAACATTGGTTATATTAGTCAAATTCATATTGTGAATGATGAAGTTTATGTGAAATTTTTAGTTACAAAGCCAAATGTAAAACTTCCAAAAGGTTCAGTTGTAACTGTTGAATTTTCAGGACTTGGTGGTTCAAAATCTTTAGAAGTTTATGAGCCAAATTATTTATCAAAGTCTGATTCTCATTACATTGTTGTTCAATCTCCAAAGAGAATTAGTCAGTCTTTTGGGCTTTTAGATGAAATGTTTAAAGAGTTTGGTGAAATTACATATACGATTTCTAATTTTATGTCTAAATTAGGTTTTATTCATTCAAATTCTAAAACTAATTTTACAGAAACTTCTATTGAAAATATTTTAGATTTGTCTAATAAATGGTTAGATAAAAAATGTTCAAAAATTAATTTAACCAAAGAAAAATATTCGAATATAATAGAAAAAGAAAATTCAGAAAATGATAAAAAAAATTATGAAACAAATGGTCTAATATTTAAATAATTGAGGGTAATAAAATGTCATCAAATATTCTAGAAAAATTAAATATGGAAAAAGTTAAACTTGTAGAAAATCCGGTAGTTTTACAAAATTTGAGTGTAATGAGAGATAAAAATACTGATTCTCAAGGGGTTAGGATGGCAATTAGAAATATTACAAGAATTTTAATGTATGAAGTTTCTAAAATGCTTCCGTTGGTAGAAAAAGAGGTAGAAACACCGATAACAAAATTTAATGCAAAAATAATAGACCCAAGTAAAAAAATTATTATTTCTCCGATTTTGCGTGCAGGTCTTATTTTTACAGATAGTGCGATTGATATTTTGCCGCAGGCATGTATTAGACATATTGGTATGTATCGTGATGAAAAAACATTAAAACCTGTTTGGTATTATAATAAAATTCCTATGGTTGCAGAAAATCCAGAAAATACTTATGTAATTATTACTGACCCAATGCTTGCAACAGGAAATTCAATGAAAGAAACTATAAAACTTTATTCTCAAAAGAATATTCCGATGAATAATATAAAAGCTGTATGTATTTTGTCTGCACCAGAAGGACTTTATCATATTCAAAAAGATTTTCCTGATATAGAAATTTTTACAACTGCGATAGATAAAGGTTTGAATGAACATGGTTATATTATCCCAGGTATGGGTGATGCCGGAGATAGAATTTTTAATACGTAATTAATGGGCTTGCTGCTCCCCCAAAAATTATATCTGCTTGAGGAGATGTCAGCAAGTCTTTTATTTTGTTTTTATCCACTTTTAATAATTATTAAAATTTTAATTTTCAAGAGTATATTCAATATCTTTTTGAGGTGTTGTAATTTCTTTGATATTAAAAATATTTTTCAAAACATTTTTAACATTTTCTGACATTGTATTTTGTGAAAAATTAGGTATAAAGATATTTTTTATCCCAGCTCTTTTTAAATAAATAATATTTGAAATTGTTTGATTATCACCTTGGGTTACAAATATATTTATATTTAAGTCGTGCAAAGATTTGTGATGTAGGTTTTTTAGTCTTTTTATAATTTTATATAAAAGAGTGTAGTCGTATAAGGAGTTTATATAATAAATATTTTTACCATTTTTTTCATAAGAAAAAGAGAAAACAAAACTGTTTTCTGGTATGTAATCGAAAATTTCTTCAAAATATTCTTGGCACGGAGAAAAGTAGTTGTTTAGTCCAATAAAATATAGTTGTTTTATTTCGCCAGATAACAATTTTTTATAAATTCTATTAATTTTTTTCAAGATTTTTTTATCATCATACCCAACATTGATACTTTGTTTTGTATGAGATTTTTTAAAACCTTTTGTTTTTTGAGCAGTTTCTATTAATCCTGAAAAATCGTTGTTTAAAATTTGAACAACGCCAACAGGAGTAATCGGGTCAAGCGTGAATAATCTTCCCCTATATAAATATTCAATGTTTTGCATAGATTTTTTTGTCATTAAAATAGGCCCTGGAAAAGTTGCAAAATCAGCCAGTTCAGATAAAATATTTGTTTTAAAATGACCTTTCAAATTTTTATATGAATTTATTTTTGGAAAAGCATGTGTCATTAGCATTTCAAGACCATTTGTATAAACATTTATTTCAGTATCTTTTGTTTGTTCTAAAATCTGAATAAGTGTTTTGCAATTTATTCCTGACAACAAAAGCGCTTTTCCTTGTTTAGAAGAAAAAGAAACTTTTTTTACGTTTAGTGTTCCATAATTTTTTTCTAAAGTAAGGTGTAATAGTCTTGTTATATTGAAATAAGTATCAATCATATTGAAGATTTCTTTTTTAATTTCTTCAATATCGTATTGAACAGGATTAACAAGATTTAATAGTTTTAAAATTGCATAATACGCGTCTGGGCAGTTTTTCCCATATTCATTTAATTCTATAATTTTTTCTGAAAGATTTTTGCATAAAAATATGCAAATTTCATTTAAGCCTTTTTGTTCGTTTGTGAAATCAAGACTGCGTTTTATAAAATTTTTTTCACCTTTTCTAACGGCATTTTGAAGATTATATGTATTTAGATTTTTAAATTTAATTTTTCTTTTTTCTTGTTCAATTTCATTATCTTCGCAATATTTTTCGTATAAAAATTTTGATTGATTAATGTGATTATATAATTTTGAAATGATTTTTTGAAATTGTGTTTGATTATAAAAATGATTTGAAAATATTGTAAATAAGGTTTTTAGAATATCAGCTTTAATATTTTCGTTAGTAATTCCAAAACCTTTAAGTCTATATAAATAAAACGATAATTCTTTTATATATGACAAAAGAACTTCTTGAATAGAAGCAAGACTTGGGTCTATTGAACAAATTCCTTTGGTAAAAAAAGTATCATTTACTTCTTTTTCATTTCTATTATTAATCATAAAAATACCCCTTTTTGTTCATTTTAATCTTGTTTCCAAGAAAATTAATTATACAAAAAGGCAATTTTTTGATTATTTTTATAGGTAATTAGCAAGTATATTTTTTACATAATTTTGAGTTTCTTTATAAGGTGGAACTCCGTCATATTTATCAACAGCTCCAGGACCTGCGTTGTATGCAGCAAGAGCTAAAATTATATTGCCATTATATTTGTTTAACATACTTTTTAAATATTTAACACCGCCTTCAACATTTTGAACAGGGTTTAGTGGGTCTTTTACTCCTAAATGTTTTGCAGTTGCAGGCATAAGTTGCATTAAACCCATTGCTCCAACTTTTGATTTTGCATTTGGGTTAAATCCTGATTCTTGTTTAATTAGTGCTTTTACTAATTTATCATCAACACCGTGTTTTTTAGAAATTTTTGAAACCATGTCCATTATTTGTGTTTTGTTTGGTTTTTCGTAACCTCTAAGTTCTGGTTGTGTTGAAATTTTTGCTTCAACACTAGAAACAGCGTTAGGTGTTAATAGTGAACCAAATTCAGATTTTGCACTTGCGCTTAATACATCTTGAAAAGATTTTGTTGGTGCAGTTGTAACTGAATGTATTTTTATTGGAGTGTTTGGATATTGTATATTTGTGTTGTAGTTATTAACATAATTTTCTAAACTTTGCATTCTTTGTTGAGCAGCTTTTTGACTGCTTGACGTTAATAAACTTTGTAACATTCCAGTAAACAATTTCCTACCCTCTTTTTAGCTTTTTTTATTGTTGTCGGCTCTCAGGTTTTACAATTTAATTAGAATGATAAATATCATCTAATTGGTTGGTATATTGTTTTTAATTTATTTTTTTTAAAAGTCAAATTTATCTTGTTTCTTTTAGAATAATTAAAGTTTTTTTGATGTTATCAAGTAAATATTCAAGTTGTAATTCTATGTTGTTGTCAGAAAACATATTTCCGCTACTTGCCGCAGTAACATAAGGACTATATTCTTCTTTTTCTTGTCGAAGTTTAAAAATAGTCTGAACTTGTGTGTTTAATTGCATTAAAGCTTTGAAAGAATTAAAAGTTGCTTCTGGTTTGTTTTTGTATTTATCTCTGAAATAATCAACACTTATTCCTAAATAATAAGCTTTTGCATTGAAAACTTGTATATCTTCGTGTTTTTCAACAACTTTTTCCAGTTTTTCTATTATTCCGATAATTTCATTAAGGTCGTTTAAATATTGAGAACTTTTATCTTTTTTCATAATTATATTTATGAAAGCAGGGTTATCTCTTGGAATAGGTTTCATTTCGTTTAAATCGTTAAAACCGTTTTCATCTTCAAACAGAGGCATGTCGTCTTTTTTTTGAAATGGTCTGAAATGTTCTTCTAAATCTGGCAAAGTTCCTTCATAACCTTTTAAATCTTCATCATAATCTTCAGGAACTTCTAATTCTGTGCTTCCGTCTTTTTTAGGCGTTTTTCTTTTAATTGTTTTTATATTTTTTTTAGTATTAACTATTTCTTTTGAAGAATTTTCAAGTACATCAGAATAATCCTCTGCAAATACAGCTTGCAAAGATATTATTGAAAACATTATTGTAAAAATTGCAATCTTCTTCATAATTACATATTAATATATTTAACTAAAAAGTAAATGATATTAAAAAATGAGATTTTTAAAATTTATTTTTCTTCTTTTTGATAAGCCCAAGCTGAATGATTATGTATGCTTTCTAATGCTTCACATTCAACTTCAAAAGAATTTATATCTTCATTTTCACGTAATTTTAAAATAACATCACGCAAAATATCTTCAACAAATTTTGGGTTTTCATAAGCCTGTTCTGTTACATATTTTTCATCAGGTCTTTTTAGTAAAGAATAAATTTCAGAAGATGCACAACTTTCAATCATTTCGATTAAATCTTCTATCCAAATTTGTTTTTCTTCATCATAAGAAACTTTAACAGAAATAAGCGCTCTTTGATTGTGTGCGCCGTATTTAGAAATTGCTTTTGAACAAGGGCAAAGAGTTGTTACAGGAACTTTTACTCCTAATATAAATTTGTAATTTTCTTCTTCTGTTGCGTAATTTGTTAAAATACCTTCAAAAGAACATTCATAAGACATTGGAGAAGATATTTCTGATACAGGAGCTTTTTTATCGATAAAGTATTTGAATTTAAATTTAAGTTCTCCTGATTGAGCATTTAATTTTTTTATAATAGCGATGATGCAACCTTTTATATCTACACCAAGTAAATTTTTATTTTTCCACGAATTCAACACTTCGATAAATCTAGACATGTGAGTTCCTTTGTAATGCATTGGCAAAGATACATTTGCTCTAATAGTTGCATTCACGTCTTGATTTGATGCGTTTTTTCTTTGGATTGTTAGAGGAAATTCAAGATTGTTAATCCCAACTTTTTGGATTTCAACACCTCTATCATCTGTTAAATTTTGAGTGTCTTTTAGTGAATTTTTCATTTTATTATTAATCTAAGTTTATTTTTCTGTTGTATTTGCAACATTATTTTTGCTAGCTTCTGCTTCTTTTGTTTCTTCAGATAAATCTGTGTTTTCAAAAGTTTGTTCTTGCAAAGCTAACAATAGTTTTAAAGCAGCTTTTCTTTGAGTTGCTTTAGGTGCAACTTTCAAAAGTTCAATAGCTTTCATAACAACAGGGTCGTTATCATACCAACGATTACCTCTACCTTGGTATTCGCTCATGATTTGATAGATGTGTTCTATAACTTCACCAGCAACTTGTTCTTGCATTTTCAACATAAATTTATCTGAATCAGATTGTTGTCCATCACAAGATATTTTTAATAAATCAAGTGCTTCTTTTAATATAGGATCTTTATCATACCAACGACGTTCTGCCATGTTTACCTCTGTTTATTTTGCTTCTTTAATATTAGTTTAACATAAAATTTTAAATTTATGCTAAAATATTTTAAAAAAGGATTAAAAAAGTGAAAATATTAGTAATTAATGGTCCAAATTTAAATATGTTAGGCACTAGAGAGCCTGAAAAATATGGAAGTATGACTTTTTCTGATTTAGAAAAAGAATTATATGAATTTGCTTTTAAATTAGATGCAACTCTTGAAACTTATCAAAGTAATGTTGAAGGTGAAATAATTAATAAAATTCAAGAAGCATTAGGAAAATTTGATGGCATAGTTATTAACGCAGGTGGATATACTCATACAAGTGTTGCAATAAGAGATGCAATTTCAGCAGTTAGTATTCCGACCGTTGAGGTTCATATTACAAATATTTATTCAAGAGAAGAATTTAGACATGAATCTTTGATTGCTCCTGTTTGTATCGGACAAATCGCAGGGTTGGGTGTGAATGGATACAAACTTGCAATAAGAGCATTGTTAGATTTATAAAAAATTTATGAATAACAATAAATTAATAAAATAACTTCCAATTTTTATTGGAAGTTATTTGTTATTGTATAAATATATTCAATGATTTGTGAGAAATATGTTAAATCAGCATTGCCGTTAATGATGATATCGGCTTCTTTTCTTGAAGGTTGAACATATTTTCTACCTGCTTCTTTTACATAATCCCAATGTTTGCGAGCATTTTCAATACTTTGGTTTCTGTCTGAAGCTCTATCTAAAAATCTTTTTTCACGAAGTTCATCAGTTGTTTCAATATAAACTTTGATATCAAAAACATCTTTGACATTTCTATACATAGTAGACATACCTTCAACAACAACGATTTTTCTTGAAGGAATTTCTACTGCATTTGGAATAGAAATACCAGTTCCGTCTTGTTTATATTTAGGAATAAAAATATCTTCTCCGTTTGAAATTTTATCTAAATCGCTTTTTAATAAATCAAGTTGGAAACTATCCGGAGAATCAATATCGTATCCGTTTGCGATTAGATTATCAAAAGTTGAATATTTAGAAATAAGTTCAGAAATATCATTAAAATAGAAATCTGCACTTATAACAGAAACAGGTAAATCTAGAGTTTTGATTGTTTTTCTCATTTGTTTGCAAATAGTAGATTTACCACAAGCAGACTCACCAGTAATTCCAATCATCACTTTCTTTTGAGGATTAGAAATAAGTCTTTTTGAAAATCTTGAAATAAAATCAGATTTTGTTTCTATAAAAATAGGCGTATCACATTTTCTGTCATACGCCAATATTTGTTTAAATTTTGTTTGTAAATAAAACGCAAAAAGTTCGCGACCAGATTTTTGATTAAAGTCAGGTTTTAACCATTTGTCGTTAGAATTGTTTTCTTTTTCGATTAGTGATATCATGTTTTGCTATTTCTTTTCAGGAGTTTTAAACTTTTATACATGATATAATACCCATAAAAATAAAAATTGCTAGTAAAAAATAAAAATTGTTAAATTTCGTTATGTATTTAAAAATTTAATATAAAAATGCAAATGTTAATTTTTAATAAAAATATTCACCTTTTTAGGTGATTTATCCTGTCTAATCTATTGCAAATCTTTTTTTTGAGAATATAATAAAAACCGTTAAAGCATCTTTTTAGATTAAGGAGAAGTATTATGGACAAAAAATTTTCATGCAAAGCATTGTTTGCAGCTTTAGCAACATTGTTTTGTGCAGTTTCACCTGCTTTAGCAAGCGAAGCTGATTTGGTTGTTCCAGAAATCGCAAAACACTATCCTTTAGGTCATACCTTATTATTAATAGGTATTGGGGTATCTGTTTTAGGTTTGATTTTTGGACTTATCGCATTTGCACAAGTTAAAAGTATTAAAGTACACGAATGCATGGCAAACGTAGGAAATACAATATTTGAAACTTGTAAAACTTATTTGGTTCAACAAGGTAAATTCTTGATTGCATTAGAAATTCTAATCGGTGCATGTATCGCATTTTACTTTGGTGGATTATCAAAAATGGGATGGCAAGGTGTAGCAATTATCTTGGCATTTTCTGTAATTGGTATTTTAGGTTCTTATGCAGTTGCTTGGTTCGGCATTAGAATGAACACATTAGCAAACGCAAGAACTGCATTTACATCTTTAAAAGGTAATCCTTTAAATATTTTAAATTTACCTTTGAAAGCAGGTATGTCAATTGGTGTTATCTTGGTTTCAATAGAATTGATTTTGATGCTTTTAATTCTATTATT
>JAKSUT010000043.1 GCA_024408705.1 bacterium
AACCAACTTAAAAACTTAAATATGTTCAGAAACGCAAATCTTACTCTTGAAGATATTCCAAATATCAAAAACACTCTTTACGGAAGAGCAGATAACTCAATAGATTTCGACCCTGAAA
This sequence comes from bacterium, assembly GCA_024408705.1. Taxonomy (GTDB): domain Bacteria; phylum Cyanobacteriota; class Vampirovibrionia; order Gastranaerophilales; family Gastranaerophilaceae; genus JAKSUT01. The sequence goes on from JAKSUT010000043.1 coordinate 119, forward strand.
AATTACTTTCTAAATACGAAATGACATTGAGCGCAGAAGAACAATTTGAAATAGCACTTAAAAGAGAAATAAGTTATGAAGATGCAAGAAAATTAACTCAATCTCTAAATTCAGATTATACAAGAGCTACTAACACTAAATATCTTACAGATATTGGTAGTTCTAAAAACATAATATGCCAAGAACCTGAAATTTCAAAAGCAAAATCAATCACACCAGAAAATCCAACAAAATTCACAGAAAGTATGATTGAAAGTAACATGGTTACAAAAGAATTAATCACAGCTTATGACAAAATGCTTACAAGCACAGATGGTCGCGCTGCTGAAATTTCAGAAAGAGTAAACAAGAAAAATATTGTTTTAACAGATAATTCAGGCTCAGAAGAAATTGTTAAATTTGAAGATTTATTTGAAAAAGCAAAATCAAATCCTGATAAACTTACACCATCTGAAATTCACGCAATAACAGATGTATTTAAAAACGAAGTTTATGTAAACAAAGCAACAACAGATTTCTTCAATCCATATTTGAACGATGAAATTTGTGATGCAAAAGGTGAATTTTTACCACAATACAAACAAATCGCAGGAACAGTTGAATCAATGAAAAATATTTCTACAAAATCACTAAACAAAAATGTAGAAATTACAGACCACGCATTTATGAGATTAATCGATAGAGATTTGATTAACCCAACAACTAAAAATGGCGAATTAGTAAGTTTTAATGAACTAATTTCAACTGCAAACAAAGCTGTTTTAGAAGCTGAAAAAACAAACAATTTAAAAAATGTTGTATTAAAAGATATTTATACAAGTGAAGGTCAAGAAATTAAACTTATCATTAAGAAAAATGCTTCTGGCAAAATCGTAATTGAATCATTTATGTAAAATTATTGTTCAATCCAATTTATAAGTTCATTTCGTCTAAACCAAGTTAATTGACGTTTAGCATAATGTCTTGTATTCAATTTAATTTGCGCAATTGCTTCTTCAAAAGTTATTTCATTATCTAAATACGATAAAATTTCTTTATAGCCTATCGTATTAATAAAATTGCCTATTCGTCCATGTTTTTCTAACAGAGCTTTTGTTTCTTCAACAATACCCGTTTCAACCATTATATCAACACGTTTTTCAATTTTTTTATATAAATCTTCTCTATTTTTAAAATTCAAACCAATCCATTCAACATCATACTCAGGTTCTTTTTTGCCCTGTGCAACAGACATTGGCTTTCCTAGAATTTTACAAACTTCAATAGCTCTTATAATTTTTACTTTATTATTAAAATGTATTTTTTTAGCTGACCCTTCATCAAGATCTGATAACATTTTGTGCAATTCTTCAGTCGGCAATTTTTCAAGTTCTTCTCTCAACTTCAAATCAGCTTCAACTCTTGGAAGTGCAAAATCTTCCAATAAAATTCTAAAATACAAACCTGTTCCACCAACAACAATAGGTATTTTACCTTTTTCTACAATTTTTGTAATCGCAACTTTTGCATCATCAGAAAAATTTGCAACCGTATAATCAATCTCAGGCTCAACAATATCTATCAAATAATGCTCAATACCTTGTCGTTCTTCTAATGTTGGTTTTGCAGCAGCTATATCAAAACCTTTATAAACAAGTCTTGAATCAGCAGAAATAATCTCACCATTAATTTTTTTGGCTAAATCAATAGAATAACTAGTCTTGCCCGATGCTGTCGGACCCACTATCGCTATTATTTTCTGTTTTAAGTTTTTGCTCAATTTCTTGCTCTTGTTGTGTGATTATACTTTTTGATTTTTCACAATCGTAATATAGATATACTAACACAACTAAATATACAAAAACATAGAAATACGCAATTGTTGCGACAAATGATAATATCGGATTAATTGCGGAAATCGAATTTGCAGTTGAAACTACAAAATAAATTGAATTTATAAGTATATAAAAAATTACAACATTCAAAAAATTCTTAAAAATAAATTTTTGAGATACCCAAAGAGCATAAAACGGATTTTTATTCTTGTTAATTACTGCACATGTCCAAAATGTTGTTAAAAAAGAAAATACAGTTGATACTGCAAAAACTAAAACATGCCAGCAATTAAGTTTTATCATATCAGCCCTTGACATAGAATGAAGAAAAACTTTCATATTTTGAGTATTTTTCAACGCAGTTGAATAATCAGACAAAGAAAAATTCATCTTTCCAATAAAATGAACACCTGCTGCATAAACAACAAAAGTGATTATAAGAGCTAAAAACACATAAAAAATAATTCCACCAGCGAAAGATAGAAAATATTCACCCACACCAGACGGAAAAACTTTTAATAAATCCATTGATGCTTTTGATTTATCTTCAATAGGAATATCAATTTTATCAAGCTCAATAGCCTGTTGTACCATATAAAGCCAACCTGCAAGAAACGCAACAATCATTGCAAAAATTGTTACTAAATAAATCAATAAAGTAGCAAAACTTCTTATCAACGTATGAGCTAAACCGACATAAATCAATATTGTCAATAAAAAAAGAATAAAAGGCACAGTTAAAACCAAATTTTCATTTGTAATTTGAAATGCCTTTTTAAAATATTTAATCATATTATCACCTATTTAGAAGTTTTTGCTAACTTTTTCTTTTCTGCTTCTTCTTTTCTTTTTTTTCTGCGCATCAAATCTACAAATGCTTCTAATCTTGTTATATAACCGGCTTTACCTGTTTGTTCATCCATAATTAGACTAAGCAACGGAATATTACAATTTTCTCTCATTTTTGGAAAAATATTTTGAGACATAATTTCAGGCATACAAGTAAACGGACTTATGTGAATAATACCGTCTTTGCCCTTTTCTTCTGCATAAGCGACATCAGACACACATTCTAAAGAGTCACCACCTATATCTCTCATAAGATATGGTTTTGCCATTCTAAATGCTCTTTCCAAATGAGTCTCGCCTTTTTTCAAAATTTTTGGAATAATGGCATCACGCAAAAAACCGCCTACTGTAAGGCTTCTTCTTGTTTCTACACCCATTTTTCCTAATTCTCTTTCAATATTTTGATTTGAGAAATAATCTAAAACAACAAAAATTTCACCTGTTAAATCAACATACAAAACATCTCTGTCTTTGTCTATTTTGGTTTTCTTAATTTCTTCTATTGCTAATTTTTTATTCTTTTTTAGTTCTCTTGAATTATTTGAAGATTCAATCAATTTCAAACCTTTTTTAAATCTTCTTTCAGCCTCACCAAATTTGATTTCTCTTGCACGATAATATGAAAGAGTTTTTTCCATTTCATCAAGTGCAAAAATGGCTTGAATTACCATATTAATTGATTTTGTAATCATAATATAATTTTTGTGACCTGTTAATCTTTTTAAAAAATCAATCAAGCCTTTGATACCATCATACAAAGATAATTCAATATAATTTGCTTTGTAGCCTAAATCTTCTAAAGTTTTTTGAATATTATTACCATATTCACCAAGTCTGCAAATCCCTGGAGAAGTAATCATTGCAACATAATCTGCTCCGCCTTCGATGGCTTCAATAAAATTACCCAAAATCAATTTGTATGGAAGACAAATTGCTTCAGGAGAATTTTTTGTACCCAAAGAAAGAGTTCTTTTATTTGTATATGGCGGAATAAAAGGTTCTATGCCAATTCTTTTTAACGCTAAAGACCAAGCAATAGAAATTGTTCCCATGTGAGGAAATGCTACTTTTATTTTTTTTTCTGTTTCTTTTTTATTATTCTTCATTTTTATATCTCAAATCAATTTTTCTAGCGGCTAAAGTTTCATCAATTTTTTTAACTGGAGCATTCATTGGAGAATTTAACGCTATTGATGAATCACATTCAATCTCATCTGCTATTTTAATCATAGCAGAAACATACTCATCTAATCTTTCTTTATTTTCAGACTCAGTTGGTTCAATCATCAATGCTTCATGAACTATCAATGGGAAATAAACTGTTGGTGGGTGAGTATTTTCATCCATCAATCTTTTTGCTATCCAAAGAGTAGAAACACCTTGTTCTTTTTGTCTTTCACCTGAAAGAACAAATTCATGCATACAAGGATAATCATAAGGTAAATCATATCTACCTTTTAATTTTTCTTTTAAATAATTTGCATTTAAAACTGCATCTTCGCTTACATGCTTCAAGTTTTTACCAAGCATTAAAATATATGCATAAGCTCTAACTAAAACACCAAAATTTCCATAGAAATTTCTAACTTTTCCTATTGAATGTTTAAAATCATAGCTCATAAAATATTTTTCGCCGTCAAAATCTGCAATTGGAACAGGCAAATAATCTTTCAATTTTTCAACAACGCCGATTGGACCAGCCCCTGGGCCACCACCACCATGCGGAGTTGAGAAAGTTTTATGCAAATTCAAATGCACAACATCAAATCCCATCAATTTTGGATTTGTATAGCCCATAATTGCGTTGAAATTAGCTCCGTCATAATATAACAAAGAGCCGTTATCGTGCATTAATTTTGAAATTTCTAAAATGTTTTCTTCAAAAAGACCTAAAGTATTTGGATTTGTCATCATAATAGCTGCAACATCTTTATCCAATACAGATTTTAAAGATTCTACATCTACCAAACCTTTTTCATTTGATTTAACTTCTACGATTTCAAAACCACACATACTTGCACTTGCAGGGTTTGTACCATGTGCTGAATCAGGAATAATAACTTTTTTTCTTGTTAATTCACCATTAACTTCAAAATATTTTTTTATAACCATCATGCCTGAAAGTTCACCATGCGCACCAGCAGCAGGTTGCAAAGAAATCGCATCCATTCCTGTTATAACTTTCAATGCTTCTTGAAGCTTATACATAAGTTCAATAGAACCTTGACAATCACTATCTTCATTTAACGGATGAAGTTCAGTGAAACCATCAAGAGAAGCTAACATTTCATTCACTTTTGGATTATATTTCATTGTACAAGAACCCAAAGGATAAAAACCTTTTTCTATACAAAAATTCTTATCTGAAAGTTCTTTATAATGTCTTAAAACTTCAAGTTCAGACATTTGTGGAAGATTTAACGATTTATTTCTTTGAAATTTTTTATCGATACAATTAAGTTCCACATCCCCATCAGTAATGTTTATCCCATCTACACCATTACTTTTCTCAAAAATTAATTTTGTCATATAATCCTCTATTTATCCATTAAGTTCTTTTTTTATTTTATTCAATCCCGCTTGTATAATCCTTGAAACCCTTGATTGAGAAAGATTAAATTCAACAGAAAGTTCTTTTAATTTCTTATCTTTGAAAAATTTACTTTCAATAAGTTCTCTTTCTCTTTGCGGTAATTTCTTTATTGCTTCAACCACCTCTGATTTAAGTTCTACAAACTCTAAAATTTCTTCAGGAGTTTTGCAAGAATCTTTTATTTGAGTTGGAGTTTCAGCCTCTGCCATTTCATCAATAGACAAAATTGTTTTGTAAACAGCAGCTCTCAAATCTTCTTGATCTTCTGCTGTTGGTTGATTTCTATATGAATACCATTTATATCTTCGTCTAATTTCATTTCTTATCGCCCATTTTATTGCAGTTGATAAATAAGAATTATTAAACTGAGAAGAATCTGTATCTTTAAAAAGATTGTACAAGGTTTGAGTTCCAATGTTTACCAACTCCAAATACTCAACCATGTGTCCGACAGAAAGTTTTTGATACTCAACCTTTGCGATGGTTTCTATCAGTTCTTTATATTCACGAAGATTAATTTCTAATTTTGATTGCATGCCAAATCCATAAAACTAATATTCAAATTATATTATAGCAAAAAAATTTAGATTATCAGACAATGTTATTTTTTTTAATGTTTGTTATCAATAAATTATCAATAAGAATAATTTTAAGGAGAAAAATGAACATTTTATTTTGTACAGATGGCTCTGAAATCAGTTTTAATTCAATAAAAAATTTATCTGCATACACAAAACACGCAAATGTTGATATTATTTGCGTTATCGATTGGAATTTTTTACCAATTTCAATGAATATTGATACTTCCAATTATTCACAAATTTATGAAAATATAGCCGAAAGCGTACTTATTTTTGCAGAAAAAAGAATACAAGAATTAAATTTTACAGTGACAAATAAAATAAAATCATTAGGTGCAGCAAGCGATGTAATATTAGAACAAATTTCAAGTGCTAATTATGACCTTGTTGTTATGGGTAGCAACGGGAAAAAAGGAATTGAAAAATGGTTAGGTTCAGTTTCCAGACAAATCATCACAAATTCTCCAATCCCAAGTTTTGTAAGCAAAAAAGAAACCTCTAGCAAAAAAATATTATTTACAACAGATGGCTCAACCACATCTTTGCACGCTGCAAAAACTTTTCTTGATTTTTTTGACACAACAGACAAAGAAATTTACACACTTACAGTAATAGAAAAAAATGATTTTTTACCTTATGACCTTTCCCTTGACAAAAATTGGCTTGACTCAATCGAAAAAGCACAAAAAATACACGCCATGAAATCCTTAAACAAAATAAAAAACATTATTGAAGAGAAAGCAAAAATAAATCAAGAAATAATTTTAACAGGCAATCCGACTTATGAAATAATAAACTTTTGCAAAACAGAAAACATTGATTTAATCGTGCTTGGCGCTCATTCAAAAAATAAGCTTTCTAAATTATTAATCGGCTCTGTTAGCAAAAGAGTTATCGAAAACGTAACTTGCGATGTTTTAATTGTCAATAAATAACCCTAATAGTAAAAATCTTGTTACTTTTTATTTACAATCAAAGGTTTTTAAGTTAGACTTAATAAGCATGCTGAAAATAGCGTTATTTTTTATATAGTTGAAATATGCATGCAATGGTTTACCTTATCGCTTTAAGATAAATACGAGAGGATTTTACTGAATGTGTAATGACGATTTAAAAAGGACATTAACCTTACCTGACTCTATTTCAATAGTTGCAGGTTCAATGATTGGTAGCGGAATATTTTTAGTATCAGCTGATATTTCAAGACAAGTAGGAAGTGCATTTTTACTACTTTTAGTTTGGATTTTAGCAGGATTTGTGTCTTACTGTGGTGCTGTTGCATACGGTGAGCTTGCCACTAACATCCCTGATGAAGGTGGTCAATATATGTACTTGAAAAAAATCTTCAACGACAAATTAGCATTTCTATTTGGTTGGACAACATTTTTAGTTATTCAATCAGGTACAATTGCTGCTATTTGCGTTGCATTTATCAAATTTGCTAGTTTGTTAATTCCGTTTTTAGCAGACGGAAATATGATATTCCAATATGGTGCATTACATTTATCATATCAACAATTATTCGGTATTATCACTATTTTTGTACTTACATTCATTAATTCACGTGGTGTTGAAGCTGGTATTATTACCCAAAACATTTTCACAGTTACAAAAGTTTTAGGTATCATCGGAATAATCTTCTGCGGTATATTCTTCGGAATGAACTGGGATATTATCACTGCAAACTTTGCACCATCTACAATCTCTTTTCACATGTCTGATATAGCAAAAATATCAACAGCAACAGTTGGTGCTTTATTTGCGTCAATAAGTTGGAACAACATTACATTCGTTGCAGGTGAAATCAAAGAACCTGAAAAAAATGTTAAAAAAGCTCTAAAAATTGGTGTAGGTGCAGTTATTTTACTATACGTTTTAGTTAATATCATTTACGTTGTATCAACTCCAATTTCTGCAATTCAAAATGCTCCTGGAGATATCGTTGCAGCCGTTTCTATTGGTGAAATGTTTGGAACAATCGGCAAAAAAATAATTGCAGTTATTATCATGATTTCAGCTTTTGGTGCTGCAAACGGTATGGTTTTAGCCGGCGCTAGAGTTTATTACAAAATGGCAAAAGATAAACTATTCTTTAGATTTTTGGCAATAATAAACAGAAAAACTAAAGTGCCTGTTAATTCTTTATGGTTCCAATGCGCTTGGATTGCATTGTTAATTTTATGGGGAAATTACACACAACTACTTGATTTTGTAATCTTCGCTTCTTTAATTTTCTATGTAATCACAATGATTGGTATTTTCATTTACAGAAAGAAATTCCCAAAAGAAGAACAAAAATTAAGAATAAAAAGTTTCTATGCAATAACATTTATTGTAATTGCAACATACATTATAGGTTGCCTAGCAGTATTTAAACCTACATACACACTACCTGGTTTGCTTATAACAATTGCTGGTTTACCTGTTTACTTTATGTGGAACAAAGCTAAAAATAAAGCTAGAATAAACAGAATAAAAAATTCTAATATGACTAACCCTAACAAATAAAATAGGGCAAAAAAAAAGACCTCTGCTGAGGTCAAGGTTGGTTATTTTTTGGTTTATTTGGTATATTATATTTTAGTTTTAATCAATTTATCTTATGCTTTTTTAATGAACCTCAAAGTTGAAAATTGACTAAAACAGAATATCATTTTACAAAACTTAACCAAATAAACTTATTTAATAATCATAAAAGATTTTAGCTTACGACCTGCAAGACTTTTTGTAGAAGTAACATTTATATCTTTATAAATAAACGATGTAGAACTTCCACCATCAAACCCCATAGCGCGTTCTAAACCTAAATTTTCACAATATATTTTCACTTCAGGCAAAGTTAAAGGGTGTGAATTTGTAAATATTAAAAGATGCACATCACCATCTTTTAAACCAATTATCGTTCTTGCACATCTATGCAAAGCAGAAATTGATTCTCTTTTAACATTACCTTGCTCATCTTTTACAACAAAAAATTCTTCTTCCATTCTTAATTCAGGTAAAATTTGAGGTCCGCCTTGAGCAGAAGTTTCAATAGTACAAGCAAAATCAACTGGTGTTTTATGAGGTACTATTTCATAATGATATTTACTATCACATTCTACAATTCTAAACTCTGTTCTGTTTAAAACTTTATCTAAATTTTGTCTTAATACCGGATTATCCAACAAATTTTCATTTAACATAGGATCAGCAACAGTATCGTTACTTTTTTCGACAATATAAGAAATTGTTTTTTGATTATTAGGATCAAAAAATCCTGTATTCATTGTTAATTTTGACTTATATTTTTTATGCGCTTCTTCATTTGAAATAAGATTTTCACTCGCAACAAAATTTATTTTTTTCGCAAAATATTTTCCATCTAACACGACATGATAAACACCATCATTATAATCAAGTTTGATAGGTGAAAAAACACAAGCGCAAGAAACTATCATTACTAATGTTAATGCTAAGACAATTCCAAATTTTTTCATTAACTACAAATCCTTTGATTTATAAAACCAATAAATACAAGCCATAAAGAAAACCGGAGAAGCCAAAGCTGTTATAAATGGAGGTAAAACACCTTTTTCTGCCAGCAAATCAAAGAATGGCAATGTTATGTAATACAAGAAAATTGCACCAATAGCAATTGTAAAGCCAACAAGTCTTTGTTCTCTTGGCTTACTAAATCCAAGCAAACAACCCATTATTGCCAATAAAATACAAACACAAGGATGTGCAAACCTTTGATAGAATTTGTTTAACATCAAATTATGTTCTTCCTCAAGATGTTCACGTTTTAATAACATCAAATAAGAAAGTAAATTAGCATTTGTTATTTCTCTATCTCTTTTTTCAGAATACATCATCAATTTATATGCATTTTGAGCTGATTTTCCAGATAAAATATCAATATTCTTTTTAAAATTAATCTTTTCAAATATACCGTTTTCTGTTATTTCGTAAGCAACAACATCATTTAACTGCCATTTATCATTTTTAACTATTGCACGTTTAGCAGTATAAATTTTTGAAAGTGCGTGCAAATCTTTAAATTTTTTGTCAGAAAAATCAAGAACAATTACATTAATAATTTCATCTTTATTAAATGTTGAAATTATTGTTTGTTTTGGTTTTCCAAAATCATCTTTTTGAGTATATATATATTGAGAATACCAATTTTCCTTTTTAATTTCACTCAATTTATTAGATGAATATGGGATTAATTGATCATACATCAAAAAACAAAAAGCAGTAATTAAAACACTGAAAACTAAAACAGGAGCAATTATTCTTTTGAAAGATAAACCGGTTGCTCTAAAAATAGTTAATTCAGAATCTTTACTTAATTTGTCAAACGTAAACAAAGAACCCAATAACAAACCAACAGGAAGTCCTTTTCCTAAAATATTAGGTAATTCATACGCAATAACCAAAATACCTGTTTTTACAGAATATTCTCCTGCCATGACGGAACGAATAACATTCAACAACATTTCAGGAGCAATCCAAATAACAGTAAACAAAAATACTGCACCCAAAGTTGATGCTACAACTTGTTTAAAGATATATTTATCATAAATTTTTATCTTTGAAAGAAATTCCATTATAATTTGAAATCCTTTCCTAAGTAGAATTCTTTTGCAACAGGATCAACTGCAACATCAGAACTTTTACCTTGAATTTTTATTTTACCATCAAAAATTACATATGCTCTATCTGTAATTGATAAAGTTGCTTTCGGGTTATGGTCTGTAATTAAAACACCCAAACCTTTATCTGAAGATAATTTTTTGATATTATCTTTAATTTCACCAATTGCAATTGGGTCGATACCAGTAAAAGGTTCGTCTAACAAAATAAAATCAGGACTAGCTGCTAATGCTCTTGCAAGTTCTACACGTCTTCTTTCTCCACCTGACAAAGAAACAGCTGATGATTTTCTTAATTTTGTTACACCAAATTCATCTAATAATTCTTCTAATTTTTTAGATTTTTCATTTACTGTAAGTTTATCGTTCATTTCAAGAACAAGTTTGATATTATCTTCTACTGACAATTTTCTAAAAATTGATGCTTCTTGAGGAAGATATCCTACACCTGCTTTTGCTCTTATATTCATTGGCCATAGTGAAATATCATCATCATTCAAGAAGATTTGTCCACTATTTGGTTTCACCAAACCAACTACCATATAAAATGTTGTTGTTTTACCAGCACCATTTGGTCCTAGCAAACAAACAACTTCGCCTTTATTTACTTCAAAAGAAACGTCGTTTACAACACTTCTATCACCGTAAATTTTTATCAAATTTTTGGCTATTATTTTTTTGGTAGGTTCTAACACCTTTGTTGTTTTTGATTTTTTTGATGTTACTGGTGTTGATTTTTGTGAATCAGTTTTTGGTTCTGATTTTTTAGTTATTTTTTTTGCCATTTTTTAAACCTTAATTATTTTCTAGTTTTTTCATAGTTGGAAATGCTATTACGTCACGAATTGTTTGAGAATCAGTAAGCAACATTACTAATCTATCAATTCCCATACCCATACCACCTGTTGGAG